>CANJXD010000668.1 GCA_947478535.1 Acetobacteraceae bacterium | reverse complement strand
CCCTGCACCACGAAGCCGATCTGGTAGTGGGTGCGGCCGGGCTCGGCGGTTTCGTCAGCCTCGATCGCGCCGCCGAGCAGGATGAGGCGCGGCAAGGATTCCACGTCTGTATCGACGGGCGCACGGCGGGCGCGCTCGACCACGGCTGTGGGGACCTGCTCGGCCAGGCGCGCCGCCACGGCGGCGAGGGCGGCCTCGCGCAGGGGAATGGCGCTCATGCCGTCACCGCCAGGCCGAGGGTCCAGGACAGGCCATGCGCATCGGGCTCGACGGTCTCGATGCGCCAGGTGGTCGCGGGCGCCACCCGGCGCAGCCGATCCCCGCGCCGCGGTGCGTGGGGGGCGAGATCAGCGACGAGCGCCGATGCCTCCACAGCCACGGCGTGGGCGCTGCCGAGCCCTGCGACGATGTCCTGCGGCTGGCGCAGCAGGATCCGCAGCGGGCGCCACGGACCGGTGCTGGCCAACTGCCACTCGGCCTCGACGCCGAGATTGGGATCGGCGTGCAGCGTGGCCAGGGCGGCGGCGAAGGCGTTCACGAGCCGGAGGGCGGCACGCGGTTGAGCCAGACGCGGACGGTGGTGTCCGCGGCGAGCGCCGCGAGGGTGGCGATGCCGACCTGGAAGTTGCTGGTGGCGGTGGTGGTGATGCGGCGGTTGGTATTGTCCCAGAACACGCGGGCGCCGGCGGTGATGGCGAGCGCGGGTTCCTTGGTGATGTCGAAGACGCCCTGGGTCTGCGCCTCGATGATGGCGTTCTGCGCCCCATCGACGGCGGCGACCCCGAAGAGCGCGCCGACCAGGACACCCTGGCCGGCGGTGACGCCGGCGGCATAGGGGACGGCAATGGCCAGGCTGTCGCCGGGCTGGACGAAGTTCCGCATGGGAGGATGGTCTCCTGAAACGCAGACAGGCCTCCGCCGGATTATCCGAAGGCGCCCTCGCGTGGTGGGGTGGGGTGAGAGTGATGACGGCGTCACAACGCTCGTCCGGCCAGGCCAGGTGATGCCGCCAGACCTATCGACCGTGAAGGTTAGAGGCGCGGCCAAGGCCGGATACTCATCCGTTCGAGCAACCTGTGGGTCGGATGAGGTTAGTGGGCGTCGAAGCTCCGCATACGGTCAGGATCCCTGGACTTGCTGGGGACCTTCGCGCGATGCTGAATCTGCGAGGCGCAGAATGCGTCCGCGTGCGACCCGGCTGACAATCGCAGGGTACGCGCCACAAGAACTCGAGGAGATGCCCATGCCACGCCCATCCGATCCTCCACCGCCAGGCATCCGGCGTTGGGCCGCGCCGGTGATGTTCGGGCTGCTCGTGAGCGCGGCTATGCCCGCGCTGGCGCAGGGTCCGGCACCCCCAGCGCCCGCCGTGCAGACCTGCGAGCTTGGCAACATGACGCTGGAAAGCGGTTCTGTGATTCCGAGCTTTCGTATGACCTACATCACCCATGGCACACTGAACGCGGACCGCAGCAACGCTATTCTTTCGATCCATGGATTGCGCGGCGACCGGACGACACAAAGCGTCTGGGCTGGGCCGGCGCTCGCACTTGATACGACGCGCTATTTCGTGGTGCAGCCGGACACAATGGGCGTTGCGTCCATGGACCCGAATGCGACGACATCGCCGACGCGTTCGGGCATGAACATGGCCTTCCCGCGCTTTACCATTCGCGACATGGTGGCTGCCGAGCACCGGATGCTGACCGAGTGCCTCAACATCCGCCATCTCGTGGCGGTGACCGGCACTTCAATGGGTGGCATCGGCTCGATGCAATGGGCCGTGAGTTTCCCGGATTTCATGGATGCGGTCATCCCGCTCGTGCCGCAGGCGCGCGCGAACCGGCAGGGCAACTTCATCTGGGAAGCAGCGCGGCAGACCATCATGCTCGACCCAAAGTGGCGGGATGGAGGTTACCCGAACGATGACCCACCGCGGCGTGGCACGGGCGTTGGCATGATCATTCAGAACGCGTTCGGCATCTCCGCCAGCGGGTACGAAAGTCTGTTCAACGATGGTGCTTCGGTACACCGAAACTATGCGCAAATGGTCGAGCAAATCGGGAGCAGCACGCAGGCGCGAGACTGGATCTACCGCACCTGGGCGATCGAAAGTCACGACATCGCTCAGACGCCGCCGTTCAATGGTGACTTGGTGGCCGCCGCACGCTCCATCAGGGCGCGGTTGCTGCTGATCCCGAACTGCTTCGACCAGCTGCTGCCACCGGGTGAAAGTGGTGTCATGCAGGTGGCTGCACATGCGCCGAATGTGAAGGTGGTCGATATCGACGATCCCGGCGGCCATGGTGGCACGCGAAGCCCGCGTGGCGTCGCTGTAATCACGGCCGAGACACGAGACCTGTTGGCACGCATTGCCGATGGCCGACCCGGTTTTAGTGGCCCTGCCTTTCCGCGTCATTGGGCGCGTCCGGATCGCTGCCCGGGCTGAGGCTTCGTGAAATGCAGAGGGCGTCCCAAAGGACGCCCTCTGCATGGGTTCACGATGGATGGGTGGCGGTGGGGCTCAGGTGCCGGCGTTGAACCAGGCACCGCGCCAGTCGATGGCGCCGACACCGAAGTCGAAGATGACGCTGACCTCGACGCCATCGACACCGGAGACGGGACCGGTATTCACCTGCGGCCCCTCGGCGCCGTTGAGGTAGCCGTAGACGTAGACCGGCGCAGCCAGCGGGTCTGAGAACAGGTACCAGCGGTTCGACGGGATGAGCGGCTCGACCAGCGGCTGCACGAAGCCGGCGTAGACATTGGCGTTGCTGGTCTGCGTCGCCTGCACCGGGACGGTGAGCTGGCGCGCCGCGAGTTCCTGGTTCGGGCCCACCACCAGCCGCATATTGGCGCCGGTGGCGATGGGCAGCCCGTCCAGGGTTTTCTGCTTCATGATGGCGGCGCGGCCGAGGGCGAGGTTCGGCAGGTCGAGCGCCGTGCCGGCGCTGGCCTTGTTGGCGCGGGCGGCGGCGGTGCCGAATACGGCCGCCGCGCCGGTGGTGAGCGT
>CANJXD010000667.1 GCA_947478535.1 Acetobacteraceae bacterium | reverse complement strand
ATCCTCGACCAGCGAGACGAGATCATAGGCGGGATGCCCCAGCGCCGCGTCCTGGAAATCCAGGATGCCGACATCGCGCGGCGCGCCACGCCCCGGCAGCGGCATCAGGTTGGCCGGGAAGAAATCCCGGTGCACGAAGCCCTCGGCCGCGAAGGGCGCCAGCATGGCGTGGATCGCCGTCGCGAACTCCCGCGCGATGTCATCGCTGGGCGCCGTCCCGAACACCTCCGGCCACCACCACTCGAGAAAGGTGGCGGCTGCCGTCTCCGCCATGCGCGGCGCGGCCCAACCGGGCAAACCCCCCGGCGGCGGCACGGCATGCAGCCGGGCCAGCGCCGCCGTCGCCGCCAGGTAATGCGGCGCCGGATCCTCCCCGGCATCGAGCAGCTGCGCCGTGGTCGAGGCGCCGAAATCCTCCAGCAGGCAGAAGCCCTGGTCCTGATCGGCCGCGAAGACCTCCGGCGCCGAAAGCCCTGCCTCGCGCAGATGCGCGGCGATGGCCAGGAAGGGCCGCACATCCTCCTGCGGCGGCGGCGCATCCATCAGCAGCGCCGGGCGCGGCCCGCCCCGCAGCCGGTAGTAGCGGCGGAAGGAGGCATCGGCCAGCAGCGCCTCCACCCCCGCCATGCCGAAGCCCGCACCGGCCAGGAAGTCCCGCGCGCCATCCCTCATGCCAGCCCCTCCAGCCGCCCCGGCCAGCCCGAAAGCCGCGCCACCCGCGCCCCTTCGTCATCCCCCGGCGCCAGCGCCACCAGCAGCGCCTCCTCCGGCCACAGATCGCCGAGGCGATCCGGCCATTCCACCAGCACGATCCCCTCCCGCGCTTCCTCCCAGCCCAACTCCTCGACCGCGCGCGCTCCATCCCCCTTGGGCCCATCGAGGCGCCAGAGGTCGAAATGGAAGGCTGGCCCCGCCGGCAGATCATAGCCCTGCACGAGGGTAAAGGTGGGGGACGGCACTTCGAGCCTGGGATCGCCGGAGGCCGCGCGCAGGAAGGCGCGGGCGAAGGCGGATTTGCCTGCCCCCATCGGCCCTTCCAGCAGCACCGCATCCCCGCGCCGCGCGCGGGCGGCCACACGCGCTGCCAGCGCCGCTGTCGCGGCCTCGTCAGGCAAGGCGAGAGTGAGGGTGGGGTGCATCGATTCCAGGGGGAGGGGAGGAGGACCATTTTGCCCTCCCGCCCCCCCGTGCGGCAAGCCGACCTTGATCCCGCGCGCGGCTTCGTCCAAGGGAAAGGCACTGACGCATAAGGTGTGGCGTGATGTCGGCTGTGGTCGAGACGGATGTGGCGATCATCGGCGCGGGGCCCGTGGGCCTCTTCGCCGTTTTCGAATGCGGCATGTTGCGGATGAAGACTGTGGTGGTCGATGCGCTGGAAGGCATCGGCGGCCAATGCGCCGCGCTCTACCCGGAAAAGCCGATCTTCGACATCCCCGCCCACCCGGAAGTGACCGGCGGCGACCTGATCGCCGCCCTCGAAAAGCAGGCGGCGCCCTTCCATCCGCACTTCCTGCTCGACCGCCGGGTCGAACGCCTGGTCCCGGTCGAAGGCGGCTTCGAGCTCGGCACCAGCGCGGGCGATACCATCCGCTGCAAGGCCGTGATCCTCGCCGCCGGCGCCGGCGCCTTCGGCCCGAACCGCCCGCCGCTGGAACGCCTGCCGGAATTCGAGGCGACCGGCGGCGTCCGCTACATGGTCTCCCGCCGGGAGGATTTCCGGGGCAAGCATGTCGTCATCGCCGGCGGCGGGGACAGCGCGGTGGACTGGGCGCTGAGCCTGAAATCCCTCGCCGCCAAGGTCACCGTCGTGCATCGCCGGGACAAGTTCCGCTGCGCCCCGGAAAGCGCCGAACAGTTGAAGCAGGCGGCCGAGCGCGGCGAGATCGAGCTCGCCATCCCCTACCAGCTGCACGGCCTGGAAGGGGAGGGCGGGCGGCTGACCGGCGTGTCGCTGGCCACGCTGAAGGGGGAGGTGAAGACGGTGCAGGCCGACCATTTGCTGGCCTTCTTCGGCCTGTCCATGGAACTCGGCCCGATCGCCGAGTGGGGCCTGGGGCTGGAGCGCAGCCACATCGCCGTGGCGCCGGCGACCTGTGCGACGAATATCGAGGGCGTGCACGCCATCGGCGACATCGCCACCTATCCCGGCAAGCTGAAGCTGATCCTGCAGGGTTTCTCGGAAGCCGCCATGGCCGCCCACGCCATCCATCCCCGGGTGTTCCCGGGGGAGGCGCTGCACTTCGAGTACAGCACGAGCAAGGGTGTGCCTGAGGGACGATAGGCCCGCGACGGGGCTTGGCGACAGGCCATTAGGGTAGCCACGGCTTAACGACACGGGGGTTACGGTTGCGCGCGCCTGCCGCTACGAGTTTCCCCAGGGCCTGCGCCCGTGGCAGTGGTGGACCGTTCGATGGCTGATCTCGGCGAAAAGCTCTACCTGGTCGGCATCGGTGCCCAGAAGGCAGGCTCAACCTGGCTGGCGCGGTATCTGGGCGGGCATCCCGATGTCTATGTGTCGCGCCTGAAGGCACTGCACTATTTCGACCGGGTCTATATGTCCCGCCTGTCCGGCCATGTGGATGGCCGGCTGCTTGGTCTGGCGCAGGGGATCGTGCAGGAAGGCCTTGGCGGCAGCAGCCTCAACCGCAAGCAGATGGAAAAGCTTTCCGCCATCATCGACCGGCTGCGGATCACCTGTGGCCCGCGCTATCCCTATATGCGCTTTTTCCAGGACCGGGTGACGACCGAGAAGGTCTTCTGTGACATCACGCCGGGGTATTCCATTCTCGATGCCGACGGCTTCGAGGCGATCTCCCGCGTGCACGCGCCGGAGCGGACGCGCTTCCTCTTCATCTTGCGCGACCCGGTGGAACGCACCTGGTCGGTAATTGCTCACCCCCCCCTTCCGGTCGTGCCTCACGCAGGTCGTATGATCGCCACGCCCGCGAGGGCGGCGCGCAACGCCTCGAGGGCGGTCCTTCCATGCAGGCGCCCTGTGGCGATGACGCTGGCCGCGGCGGCGTAGACCTT
>CANJXD010000666.1 GCA_947478535.1 Acetobacteraceae bacterium | reverse complement strand
TCAGGTCGCTTGGGTAGCGCAGCTTGCTACGCTCGTAGAAAGGGCGGTTCTCGGCAGTCCACATCGTCAGACCCTGCGAATCGGCTGGGACCACAGCGAATCACAAGAGACTCAAGGGATTCAACATCTTCGGAGACGGACACTAAGGCGCTGGAGGAACGCGGCAAGCTGGGCGGGGAGGCGGGGCGCCTCGCCCTTGGCTGGCTGGTGATGCAGGACCTCGTGGTCGTCTTCGCGCTGGTGCTGCTGCCAGCGGTGGCGGGTGGGGGCGCCGAAGCAGCAGGCGGCGGGCTGCTGTGGGAGATCGGCAAGGCCGCGGCCTCGCTCGTCGCCTTCGCGTTGGCGATGGTGCTGGTGGGGCGCCGGGCGCTGCCCTGGGCGCTGGTGCGGGTGGCGCGCAGCGGGTCCCGCGAATTGTTCACCCTGGCCGTGCTGGCGGCGGCGCTGGGCGTGGCGGTGATGGCCTCCGCCCTGTTCGGCGTCTCCTTCGCGCTGGGGGCCTTCTTCGCTGGGGTCGTGCTGGGGGAAAGCGATGTTGGCCATCAGGCGACGGCGGATGCGACGCCACTGGCGCGCATCTTCTCCGCCATCTTCTTCGTCTCGGTCGGGCTGCTGCTTGATCTTTCCGTGGTGGCGGATGAGCCGTTGGCCTCCGTCGCGGCACTGGTCTCCGTGCTGGTGGGCGTGGGCGGTGGCGCGCTGGTGCTGCTGCTGGTGCTGCGCGTGCCGCCGAGGCTGGCCGCCACCGTCGCCGGGGCGATCGGTCAGATTGGCGAATTCTCCTTCCTGCTGACCGAGGTGGCGATCGGCCAGGGCCTGCTGCCGGAGGCCGTGCGCGGCCCGGTGCTGGTGGCGGCCATCGGAAGCATCATGGCGACACCGCTGATGCTGAAAGGCGGCGAAGCGCTTTCCCCCTGGCTGGAGGCGCGCTTCGGCCGCCGGACGGTGAGGCCGAAGCTGGCGGAGCCGCCCTTGCCCTGGCCGGTGCTGGAAGGCCACGCCATCGTCGTCGGCGCGGGGCGGGTCGGCTCCGTCGTCATCGGCGCGCTGCGGCGCCACCACCTGCCGCTGATCGTCATCGAGGAATCCCGGGCCGTTGCGGAACACCTGGTGGCGCAGGGCATCCCCGCGGTCTGGGGCGATGCCGCGATGGCGGAGGTCTTCGCCGCCGCCGCCCCGGAACGCGCCCGCATCGTCATCGTGGCGTTGCCCGGGCCGCTGGAGGCGCGGGAGGTGCTGCGCATGGCCCGCGCCGCGAAGCCGGACATCCACGCCGTCGTCCGCACCCACTCGGATGACGATACCATCTGGCTGCAGGACCAGCTCGGCGGCGCTGGCTTGGTGGTGATGGGGGAACGGGAGACCGCGCTCGGCATGGCGGATTACGCGATGCAGCGCCTCGGCGTCGCGGCCAGCACGGCGCAGGCGACGGTGGATGTGCTGCGGATGCGGCCGATGGAAGAGATTTCCAGCGCCTGAGGCGCACCCTTCCAGCCGGCGCCCTTTTGTCCCGCACCCTTTTGTCCCGCGCTGGGCCGCGATAGGCTTCCCGCAAAGCAGGACTGGGGAAGCGTGCAAGTGGCGGAATTCCTGGGCTATCCACGCCCCGATGGCAGCGCCGGCGTGCGCAACAAGCTGGTCATCCTGTCCATCCTCGGGCTGACGGTGGGGCCGGCGCGGCGCATCGCACGCCAGGTGCCTGGCGCGCTGCTGATCGCCAACCCGCATGGGCGCGGCCAGTTCGGCGAGGATCGCGCGATGATGCGCCGCACTCTGATCGGGCTCGGTCGCAATCCGAACGCCGCCGCGGTGCTGGTGGTGGGGGCGGACCGGCTGCGCCTCGATGCCATCGCCAATGCCATCGCCGAGACTGGCAAGCCGGTGGAGACAGTGGCGCTGGATGACCATCACGAGGACAACCTCGCCATGTCGGACAAGGGGCTGCGCATCGCGGCCCAGCTTGCCCGCGATGCCTCCCGCGCCCGGCGCGTGGCGTTGCCGGCCTCGCTGCTGCGGCTCGGCATCGAATGTGGCCACACCGATGCCACCAGCGGCATCGCCGCCAACCCGCTGGCCGGGCGCGTCGCGGACCGGCTGGTGGATGCCGGGGGTGCGGCGATGTTCGGCGAGACGATGGAATGGCTGGGCGCGGAGGACGTGCTGGCCCGCCGCGCCGCGACGCCGGAGGTGGGCCGCGCCATCGTCGAGGCCGTACTGCGGCGGGAAGCCTGGGCGGCGGCGAGCGGCGAGGACCTGACGGGCAACAATCCGGGCCAGGAGAATATCCGCGGCGGGCTGTCCTCGATCGAGGAAAAATCGCTCGGCGCCATCGCCAAGGGCGGCTCGCGTCCCGTCCGGGGCGTGATCCCGCACGCGGCGCCGGTGCCGGGGCCGGGGCTCTGGGTGGTGGAAGGGCCAGCCTTCTCGCCGCCTTCGGTCACCGGCTTCGTCGCCTCCGGCGCGCAGCTCGTGCTGTTCACCACGGGGCAGGGCAATTCCTACTGCGACGCGCTGGCGCCGACCATCAAGGTGACCGCCAATCCGGACAGTGCGCGGCGCCTGACACGGCAGATCGATTTCGATGCCTCCGCGCTGCTGGACGGCACGCGCGGGCCGGATGAAGCCGCGGATGCGCTGTTCGCGCAGCTTCTGGACCATGCCTCCGGCACCCGGTGCTGGGGCGAAGTGCTCGATGAGGGGGATTATGCCCTCGCCCGGTTGGGGAGCGATTTCTGATGGGCCCGCGCTACGACATGCTGGCGCTGCACGATGACGACGATGTCGCCGTCGCGCTGCGGGACCTGCCGGCCGGGACGGCCCGGGTGAAGACGGAGTCGGGGATCGAGGCGCTGCACCTGCCCGCACCCATCCCGCTCGGCCACAAGGCGGCGCGGCGGGCCCTGCCAGTAGGCCATCCCATCCGCAAATACGGCGCGGTGATCGGTGAGGCGACGGCCGCGATCGCGCCGGGCGAGCACACCCATGTCCACAACATCCGCAGCCTGCGCGGCCGGCGGAAGGAGGAAGCGCGATGATCCACGCCACCCGCCG
>CANJXD010000665.1 GCA_947478535.1 Acetobacteraceae bacterium | reverse complement strand
CGGGCTGGTGTCCGCGCTGGTGCCCTGCGGTTGTGGCGGCGAGTTTCCGGAGGCGGTCCGTCCCCTGCTGCGGGAACGCGGCCTGGCGGCGGAACGCGACGGCATGGCCGCGATCGTGGACCCCACGGTCGAGCGCTGGTTCACCGAGCCCTTCCGCGCCGACCCCGCCGTGCAACGCGTGCGCGAAAGATTGCTCAGCGACGATGTCGCGGGCTGGTCCGCGGGCTGGCACGCGATTGCGGGCCTCTCGGCAACGCCGCATCTCGGCGGCGTCGCAGTGCCAAGCCTCGTCATCGCCGGTGAGAAGGATGTGGCGACACCGCCCGCGATGTCAGACGCGACGGTCGCCAGGGCGATCCCCGGCGCGCGCTTCATCGTGCTGCCCGGCGCGCCGCACATGATGCAGTTGGAAGCAGAGGCCGCCTTCACCGCAGCGCTGCTGGGCTTCCTGACCGGCAAAGGCGCCGGCGCGTGACACTGCTGCACCACCAGTACGTCCCGCCCGCGCAGGCGGGGGCGCCGACGCTGCTGCTGATCCATCCCATGGGCGCCTCACTGTCCTTCTGGGATGCCTGCCGCCCGGCCTGGGAAGCGCGCTTCGGCGTCCTGGCCGTGGACCTGCGCTGTGCCGGGGCATCCCCCTCCGGTGTTGCGCCGGGTCTCGATACGCATGTCGCGGACCTCGAAGCGATGCGCGCCGCGCTCGGCATCAGAAGCCTCGTGCCCGTCGCATGCGCGGTGGGCGGCATGGTGGCAGCGGCCTATGCCGCGCGGCATCCGGCGCATATTCGCGCGATGGTGCTGTCCAACCCCACGGCGCGCACCGTGGACGCCGCGCGGGCGATGTTGCAGGCGCGCGCCGAAGCCGTGCGCCAGGGCGGCATGGGTGCGATCCTGCCCGCGGCGGTCGAGCGGCCCTTCGAGGCGCAGCCGCGCGATGCGCGCTACGACGCCTACCTCGCCGCCTTCGCGGCGCAGGATGCGGCGGCCTATGCGGAAGCCGTGCTGGGCTTCGCCGGCGCCGATGCGCGGGACGATCTGCGGCGCGTCACCTGCCCCACGCTGCTTGTCCCCGCCGCGCATGACCTGCTGCTGCCCCCCGCCCTGGCGGAGGAGGTGGCGGCACTGATTCCCAACGGCCTCGCTCGCATCGCGCTGGATGCGGAGGGCGCGCATTTCCTGCCCTATCAGCGCCCGGCCGCCTTCGCCGCGCGGGTGAAGGATTTCCTGGCCAGCATCCCCGAGAATGGAGCGTGACGACCATGCCGCAGAAGGGCTTCCTGCTCGTCTTCATGAACCCTCCCCCCGCCTTCGAGGAGGAGTTCAACGCCTGGTACGACAGCGAGCATGTGCCGGAGCGCCTGTCCGTCCCCGGTATCCTCACCGGGCTGCGCTACACCAACATCGCCAGCGGCGCGCCACGCTTCATGGCGATGTATGACCTTGAAAACTTCGCGGTGATGGATACGCCCGCCTATCACCGCGTGGCCTTCGACAATGCCAGCCCCTGGACGAAGCGCGTCACCGCCCGTGCCCGCGTGCAGCGCTTCGCCGGCGATCAGATCGAGCCGGGAGGCCATGTCACCGGCCGCGCGGCGCGCATCGGCATCCTCCGCTTCCGCGGCCTGTCGCCCGCCCAGGTGGCGGAGATGCAGGCCGGGATGCGCGCCACTTTCGGCGGGCGCCGAGAGGTGATCCAGTATCGCGTGCTGGTCGATCCCGGCGCCGGTGCCGGCGCCGATGTGATCGGCTTCGTCGAGGCTCGCGCGCCGCTGCCTGACGGCTTCGACCCCACCGTCTTCGGTACCGCCGCAGACCATCTGGACCTGGTGGCCCAATACACCCCTTTCTGAACAGAACGGGGTGACGGGGCGCCCGGGACTGGTCTAGGAACGGGGGCCCATGCCCGACATCACCGCCACCAATGCCGCCCGGTTCCTTGCCATCATCCGCCGCGTGCTGGTCCGCGGGCAGGAACATGATTCGCTCGTCATCGACATCGCCTGCACCATCGGGGCGGAGATCCTCGATGGTGGGCTGCCGCCGGGCTGCGACCTGAATTCGGTCGACCTCGCGCGCCGGTTTTCCACCAGTCGCACCCCGGTGCGGGAAGCGCTGGTGATGCTGGAAAAGGAAGGGCTGGTGGAGATCCCGCCGCGCCGCCGGCCGCGCGTCGCGGATCATGGACGGGACGAGATCCGGGAGATCTATCGCGTGCGCGCCGCCATGCTCGGCCTCTGCGCCAGCGAGGCCTGCGAGCGCGCGAGCACGGAGGAACTGGCGGAGCTTCGCGCCATCGTCACGCTGATGCAGGACGCCGCGGATACCGGGAACCGGGACGGCTATTACTGGGGCAACGTCCGCTTCCACGAACGCTTCGCGGAGCTCGCGCGCAACCGCACGCTGCTGCGGCAGTTGGATGGGCTGGTGCTGCGGAGCCTGCGCTTCCGCAGGCGGACGCTGGCGAACCCCGAACGCGTGCGCCGCTCCATCGCGGACCATTCGCGCCTGGTCGTGGCGCTGGAGGACCGCGACCAGATCCTCGCTTCCGCCCTGGCCAGCGCGAACGTCCTGGGCGCGCTGCGCAGCCTGGAGGCGATGCTGGATGCGGAGGAACGGGCGCACCCCGCGCCCGCCCTTCGCCGTGCAGGCCGGGTGTTCAGCCCAGGGTGATGTTCGCCTCGCGGATCACCCGCGCCACGACATCGCGCTGCGTAGCAAGCCAGGAGGCGAAGACCTCCGTGCTCTGCCCGCCGAGCACCGTGCCGAGGGGCGCCATGCGCGCGAGCACTGCGGGGTCCCGGCAAGCCTCGGCGACGGCAGCCTGAAGCTTCACGATCACCGCCGTCGGCGTACCGGCAGGGGCAAACATCCCGTTCCAGTCATCCATGTCGAAGCCGGGGAAGCCGCTTTCCGCCAGCGTCGGCACATCCGGCAGCGTCGGCAGGCGTTCCGCCCCCGTCACCGCCAGGGCGCGGGCGCGCCCGGTCTCGATTGGCGCGCGGGCGGAGGAGGAGGTCAGGATCATGCTGTCGATCGTGCCGCTCAAGATG
>CANJXD010000664.1 GCA_947478535.1 Acetobacteraceae bacterium | reverse complement strand
CGTGATGAGCGTGCGGAAGGACCTGCCGGCGCAGAATGTGCAGGAACTGATCGCACTCGCCCGTGCCCGGCCGGGGGCACTTACCTTCGGGTCCTCCGGCGTCGGCGCGTCGAACCATATCGGGCCGGAACTGCTGCGCGTGCTGACGGGGATCGAGATGCAGCATGTGCCGTATCGCGGATCGGGCCCGGCGACGACGGATCTGATCGCGGGGCGGATCGACATCTTCTTCGACAACCTGCCGTCCATCCTGCCGCATATCCGCGCCGGCGCCGTGCGCCCGATGGCTGCCGTCAGCGCCGCGCGCCTGCCCGAGCTGCCAGACCTGCCCACTTTCGCCGAACAGGGCGTGCAGGGCATGGCAATCGATAGCTGGTTCGGCTTCCTGGCCCCCTCGCGCACGCCGCAGCCCGCCATCGCGGCGCTGAACGCCGCCTTCGCGAAGGCGCTGGAAAGCCCGGTGGTGCGGAACCGGCTGCGGGAATTGGGCGTGGTGCCGCTCGGTGGCAGCCCGGCCGATATGGACCGCTACATGCGGGCCGAGGTCGCGCGCTGGACCGAGGTCATCCAGAAGCAGGGGATTCGCGCGGAATGAGCCCGTCATCCCGCATCACCTGCATCCGCACCCTGCGGGTGCCGGAACGCGCCAATCTTTGCTGGGTCGAGATCGAGACGGCGGAAGGGCTGACCGGCCTCGGCGAAGCCTTCCGGGGCGCCGCCGCGGTCGAGGGGCAGTTGCATGAGCTCGTCGCCCCCTACCTGCTCGGCAAGGATGCCCGGGACATCGAGCGGCATCACCGCTTCCTGATGACGCCCTATGTCGGCTTCGGGGCATCGAGTGCCGAGATGCGGGCGGCCTCGGCCGTCGATATCGCGCTGTGGGACCTGATGGGCCAGCGGCTCGGCGTGCCGGTGCATGAGGTGCTTGGCGGCCTCTCCCGCGACCGCATCCGCGCCTACAACACCTGTGCGGGGTATGACTACAATTCGCGCCCCAACCGGCGCGAAGTGGCCGGGGCGGAAGACCGCGCCGGGCCCTATGACGACCAGGTTGCCTTCATGAACGCACCGGATGAACTCGCGCATTCGCTGCTGGAGGAAGGCTTCGGGGCGATGAAGATCTGGCCCTTCGATGTGCATGCCGCCATCTCGGGCGGGCAGATGATCACGCTCGAGGAACTCAACAAGGGCATGGAGCCCTTCGAGAAAATCCGGGCGGCGGTGGGCGACCGGATGGAGGTGATGGCGGAACTCCATTCCATGTGGTCTCTGCCGGCGGCCGCGCGCATCTGCAACGCGCTGGCCCCCATCCGCCCCTTCTGGGTCGAGGACCCGATCCTGAAGATGGATGACACGGCGGCGTTGGCGGAGTTGCGCCGCATGGCGCCTGGCGTGCCGATCTGCGCCAGCGAGACGCTGGGCGGCAAGGTGGCATTTCGCGAACTGCTGGTGGCGGGCGCGACCGATGTGGTGATGGTGGATTTGACCTGGTGCGGCGGGCTGACCGAGGCCCGCAAGATCGCCGCCCTGGCGGAATCCTGGGCGCGTCCGCTGGCGCCGCATGACTGCACGGGGCCGGTGACCCTGGTGGCGAGCCTGCACTTCGCCCTGCACGCCGCGACGGCGATCTTCCAGGAAGTGGTGCGGGCGACGCTGGCGACCTGGTACCGGGACCTGGTGACGGTGCTGCCCCGCGTCGAGCGCGGCTTCTGCTACCCGATGCAGGGCCCCGGGCTCGGCACGGTCCTGCAGCCGGATACCCGCAAGCGCGCGGCGATCCGCGAAAGCCGTCTCTGACGTCTATGCCAACTGCGTCCCGCCCAGGGGCGCGGTGGCGTCGGCCAGAAGGGTGGGGCCATAGAGGCTGGGGATGTCGTTATGCGGCGCCACCGTCATCAGCACCCGCCAGCGCGGCGCGCCGAGACCGGCCCTGCTGAGCCCGGCGGCCAGGCGCCGCGCCGGGGCTTCGGTCGAACTGCCGGGGCGCGCCAGCACGCAGAGCGCAGGCAGCGGCACGCCGGGCCGCTGCACCGCGGCGCGCTGTGTTGCCCAGCGCAGCACCGGGCCGGGGTCTCCATAGAGCGCGTCGAACAGATGCGCCTCATCCACCCGCAGCGCCCCGCGATTGCTGGTTTCCAGCACCGCGGCGAGGCCCGAACCACCGCCGGAATGGGCCGTCAGCACAAGGCGGGAGGGCGGCGGCAGGGCAGGGCCGAAGCCGGCCAGGCATTCCTCCACCACCGCCTGCAAGCCACCGGGCGCGGCCAGGGCCGGCCAGTCGAAGGCGCCCGCACGGCGGGGGGAAGGGCGACCGCGCGGCAGGATGCCAATGGTGGGCGGCGAGGCTGGCAGCACCAGCCCGCTTCCCGGCAGGCGGCCCTGCGCCAGTCGTAGCGGTTCATCGGGCGCGCTGAAGCCATGCAGATGGACCACGATGCGAAGGTCCTGCGCCCCGACCGGGATCGCCGTCCAGCGCAGCACCGCATCCGGCTCCCCGGCCATGCTGCCATGGCTGGATAGCGAGGAAAGCCGTGGCAGGGCGGATTGGCCCGCGCCGATGCCGCCCGTCAGCGCATTGCGTCGCGGCCCACCGCCGCAGGAGGCGAGGGCCGGCAGGGCGAGCAGCACAGCGCGGCGTGGGACGGCGGCCATGGCCTGCATGTGGCACGGGTCCAAGGGGAAGGGGAGGGGCCAGGGTCTCCACCTTGCCGCTCGACATCATGTTTCTGTGGTCCGAAGCCATGTTACTGCCAGGGCGAGGCCGCGAAGTCGGCGGGACATGGTCGCGGCCTAGAAAGGGTCATCAGACGCCGCATCCCGCAGCGCCCTCACGAACCGGAGACCTCGCCATGATCCGCCGCCCCGCCACCCTCGCCCTCCTCGCCCTCGCCGCCGCCCTGGCCGGCGCGCCGTCCTCCGCCAGCGCGGTGGAAGCCGCGAATGGCTGGCAGAACGGCTCCTTCAACGGCTGGACGAATGGCACGCTGAACGGCTCGATGAACGGCTCGATGAACGGCTGGACGAATGGCACGATGAACGGCTCGATGAACGGCACGATGAATGGAGCGATGAACGGCACGATG
>CANJXD010000663.1 GCA_947478535.1 Acetobacteraceae bacterium | reverse complement strand
TGCCGCTGACCACGGAGATCACGGTGCGCGCACGCTTATAGACATCCGTGGTGGTGTTGGAGGCGGAGAGCGGTGAGGCCAGCGTGCTTGCGGCATCGAGGATCTGGCCGACAACAGAAGGCGTCAGCGTCTCATACTGCGTCGTGACATTGGCGACCTCCGCCGCGGTGCGATCCAGCCGGTACCAGGAGCGGAGATAGATCACGGTTTCCGCCACGCCGACGAACATCAGCGCCAGGATCGGCACCAGCAAGGCGAATTCGACGGAGGCGATCCCGGAACGACCGTCGCGCGCAGGTCTAATAAGGCTCATTGCGGGCGATCAGGGTGAATTTGTGGGTCATCAGCCCGTTCGGCACCAGGGTCGTGCCGATCGGCGTCAGGGCGGGCGCCATGTAGAGGATCTCGTAGCGCACCATCTGGCCGGTGGACCCCATCCCGGCGGTCCCGCCCGTGCCCGCGGTGAGCGCGCCGAGGCTGGCGAAGGCCGTCGCGGTCACGGTCAGGCGTCGGGCATCGATGGGCATCCCTGAAGCTTCGCGCACCACACGCGCCACCTGCTGCGCCGCGGTCGAACCGGCCGGCGGCAAGGCGCCGAGCGTGCCCCAGCGGGCGGCGACGCGCGTGCCGTGGTCCAGCCCCGCACCGAGCGCGAGTTGCCAGCAGACTTCGACCAGAAGTGTGACGAAGGTGACGAAGACCGGCGCCAGAAGCGCGAAATCCACGCCGGTGACGGCGCGGCGGTCAGCCCAGCATCGGTACAGCCACTTCACCATGCCCGCAGCATCTCCAGGATGGCGGGGCCGCCGACGATCAGGAACAGCGTCGGCAGGATGAACAGGATCATCGGCAGGGTCAGCAGCACCGGCAGCCGCGCGGCGCGGGCCTCGAATTTCGTCAACTGTTCCTGCCGCATCTCCGCCGAGAGGCTGCGCAGCGCCGAGGACAGCGGCGTGCCGAATTGCAGCGACTGCGCAAGCGTCACCGCGACGCGGCGGAGCACTTCGAGATGCGTGCGTTCCGACATGTTCATCAGCGCGGCACGACGATCCGCGAGGATCTTCAGCTCGCTCGCGCACAGCAGCAGTTCAGCGCCGATGGCGCGGTTTGCCGGGGTGATCTCGGTGCCGACACGCTCGATCGAATTCTCCAGTGAAAGCCCGGCCTCGGTGCAGATCACCATCATGTCGAGCGCGTCCGGCAGACCGCGCTCCACGTCCTTCAGGTATCGCTTGCGCAATTGCTTGGCGATGATGTCCGGCACCAGCATGCCGAGCACGGCGGAGATGGCCAGCATCAGGCCCTTGCCGGGCTGCCCGGTATGCAGGACCGACAGCACCAGGAAGGTCAGCATCGGCAGGCCGATGAGCATGGTGAGCTTGGCGCCGAGGAAAATCGGCAGCACGCTGGAACCACGGAAGCCCGCGGCCGAAAGGGTCTGTTCGAGTTCCGCCACCGTGCGAGGCGACAGCACGCCGGCCTTGCCCAGCACCCCGCCGATCTGAGCGAACCCGTTCAGGAGCGACGCCTTCAAGGACCAGGGGACTTCCACCTGGTCGATGCCGAGGGACCGCTGCACCGCCAGCAGGCGCGCGTTCATCAGCGCTTCGCGTTGCATCAGCCGCAGCAGGACCACGCCGGCCCCGCCGAGCAGGATCGCCATGCCCGCCAGCATGGGCAGCAGGAACTCCCTCATGACAGGGATTTCCGGATGATGGCCTGCATCGTGCCGATGCCCAGCAGCAGCATGCCGATCGCCAGCACAAGGATCTTCTGGCCACTGGCGTCATAGAGCAGCACGGCGGCATAGGCGGGGTTGAGCAGCGCGATCAGCCCGCCGGCGGCGAAAGGCAGGCCGGCGAGGATGGCGGCGGAGGTTCGCGCCTCCGAGGCAAGGGCAAGGCCGCGCGCCTTCAGCGCGACGCGCTTGCGCACGACATCGGACAGGTTCTCCAGCGTCTCGCTCAGCCCACCGCCGGTCTGTGCCTGCAAGGACATCGCGGTGGCGAAGAACCGGTATTCCGACACACCGTTCTTCATCGCCGTCTCCGCCAGCGCGCGGTCGAAGGGCTGGCCGATGGTCAGGCGCTCGGCGATGCGGCGGAATTCATCGGCCGTCGGCTGGGGGGCTTCCTTGGCCACGGTGCGCATCGCTTCCGTCGCCGGGATGCCGATGCGCGTCGCGCGGATGATCAGGCCGAGCGCATCCGGCAATTGCTTGAACAGCTTGGTGCGATGTTCCGTATGGAAACGCCCGAAGACGAAGCGCGCGAAGAAGACCCAGAGCGGGATGGTCATCATCACCATCGCCTCGCCGATCAGGATCGCCATCAGCCCCGCAGCGGCGCGGCCGAGCCCGAGGGTGATGAGCAGCACCAGCCACCATTTCGCGGGGTAGCGATGCTTCAGCTCCACATCGATGCCGAAGACGGCGGCGATACGGGCCAGCGGGGCGAAGCGGTGAAAAATCTGGCTGAAGGAGGCGCTGGGCGGCGGCAGCAGATACGATTTCACATGCGGGGACGCCACCGCCATGATTCGCGCATTGCGCCGATCTGCCTTGGCCAGCACGCTCAGCCCGACCAGCACGCCGATGGCGAGCAGGGCGAAGATGACCCCGCCGACCAGGATGAGCGTGGGTGAGCGCACGGTTCAGGCTTCCTCGAAGGCCGAATTCCAGGCGCGCTCCAGCCCGAAATAGGCGAGGCGGGGCATGAAGCCGGGCCGCAGCCGGCTGGCCCGCCAACGAACCTTCAGGCGGCCATCCTGGTCTTCGCCGTCATACTCGGCCTGGAAAATGTCATTGAGGGTGAAGACCTCCCCCTCCATGCCCACCAGTTCCGTCACCTGCGTCACGCGGCGCACGCCGTCGCGCTGACGCTCGACCTGGACGATCAGGTCCACCGCGCTGGCGATCTGAGTGCGGACGGCGCGCGTGGGCAGGCCGAAATTGCCCATCGTCACCATGTTCTCGATACGGATCAGCGCATCGCGGGAGTTATTCGCGTGGATCGTGCTCATGCTGCCGTCATGGCCGGTATTCATGGCCTGGAGCATGTCGAACGCCTCGGCGCCGCGGCACTCACCGAGGAT
>CANJXD010000662.1 GCA_947478535.1 Acetobacteraceae bacterium | reverse complement strand
TGGTCGGCTTTGTCGGCCTCGGTGCCTATGCCTCCGCGCTGCTGACCATCAAGGCGGGCTGGCCGATGCCGGCGGGCTGGGCCGCGGGCGCCCTCGTCGCCGCCTGCGCCGGGGCCATCATGGCGCTGATCGTGGCGCGGCTGCGGGGCGATTACCTCGCCATCGTCACGCTCGGCTTCGCCGAGGTCATCCGCCTCGTCGCCAGCAACGAGATCTGGCTGACCAATGGCACGGACGGCATCAGCGGCATCCCCGGCCCCTGGCGCGGTGCAGTCACGCCACAGCAGTTCAACCTGATCTTCCTCGGCATCATCTGGGCGGTGGTGGCGGTGGCCTTCCTGCTGCTCGGGCGCCTGTCGCACTCCCCCTTCGGCCGCGTGCTGCGCGCGATCCGGGAGGATGAGGATGTCGCCGCCGTCGCCGGCAAGACGGTGCTGTGGTTCAAGGTCCGCGCCTTCACCATCGGCGCCGCCGTGCTCGGCATCGCCGGCGCGCTCTATGGCCACTACAACGCCTTCATCGCGCCGGAGGGCTTCGCGCCGCTGCTGACGATCTACATCGTGCTCGCGCTGACCGCGGGGGGCGTGGGCTCGATGCGCGGCGCCATCATCGGCGCGATCTTCCTCATCACCCTGATCGAGGGCACGCGCTTCATCGCCGCCGAGATCCCCGGCGTGACGCCGGTGCAGAAGGCGGCGCTGCGGGAGGGTGCGATCGCGCTCTCCCTCATCCTGCTGCTGCGCTTCAGGCCGCAGGGCCTGATCCCCGAACGAACGAGAACGAAAGCCAGTCCATGACCGACCCCACGCCGCATCTTGCCTCTGTCGTCACCGCCTTGGGCGCGTCTGGCCAGCCGGCCGCGCTGTTCCAGGCGCTTGACGCCGCGATGGGCGCCACCATCGGCCACAAGCTGTTCACCATCCTGGTGATCCATCCCGGCGCGAGCGAGAGCCAGCGCTATTATTCCAACATGCCGGAGGCCTATCCCGTCGGCGGCCGCAAGCCGATCAACCCGACGCATTGGTTCAAGGCGGTGCTGGGGGAGGGCGTGCCCTATATCGGCTACAACTACGCCGATATCACCGACGTCTTCTACGACCACGCCCTGATCCAGAGCCTGGGCTGCGAGAGCGTGCTGAACGTGCCGATCCGCTGGAACGGCGCCAGCATCGGCACGATCAACCTGCTGCATGAGCGCGGCTGGTACAACACGGGCCATGTCGCGCTCGCGCAGCACTTCGCCGCGCTCGCCGTGCCCGGCGTGCTGAAGGTGATCGCGGAGGGGTAGGGCGGGCTGTTCGGGGATGGCGGGGCTACGAAGCCCCGCCCACATGCCCCAGCCGCGCCGAGATCCGCGCCGCTGCCCCCACCACCCGTCGCACCTGGTCGGCCGCCGGCTCCGGCTCGATGAACTGGATCGAGCCCAGCACCGCCACGGCCCCCACCATCCGCCCACCTCCCTCGAAGATCGGCGCGGCAAGGGCGTTCACCCCGACCAGGCTTTCCCCAGGCGCCGTGGCCCATCCCCTGGCCCGCACGCGGTCCAACTCCGCCCGCAGCATGCCCACATCGGTGATGGTGCGCGGCGTCCGCCGGTCCAAGGGCGCGGCCAGCGCGCGGTCGCGCAGCGCGGGCTCGGCATAGGCCAGCGCCAGCTTGCCCTGCGCCGTGCGATGGCCCTCCATGACGGAGCCCGCCTTCACCGCGATCTCGATCGCCTCCGGCCCCGTCAGCGTCGCCAATACCACGGCGCCGCCCGCATCCGCCCGGCTCAGCACCACGGACTGGCCGAGCGCGTCCCGCAGCGCATACATCTCCTCCCGCGCGATCGCCGCCAGGTCGAAGGTCTCCGCCACCATCCGCCCCAGCGAGACCAGGCGGCTGCCGATGCGGTACTTTTCCGATTCCGGGGACTGCACGACATAGCCGCTCTCGACCAGCGTCCGCAGATGCCGGTGAATGCGGCTTTTCGTCGTGTCCAGCGCGCGGGCCAGTTCTGTCACCCCGACGCCGCCGGGCTGGGGGGCCAGGAATTCGAGGATCTGGAAGGCCAGCGCCACCGCCTGCAACCCCTCGCCACGCGCCGGCCCATCGATGCGAGACATGGCAATTCCCCTGATGCATTCCCCCTCGGCTTGACAAGCGGGGGGCTGCGCCGGATGTTCTAGCGACCAGTAACATGTTTCGTCTAACGGAACATGTGCGCCTCGTCAAACACCCCGCTCTGGATGCCCCGCATGGCCTCGCCCCCGGACAGCTTCCGCACCCGCCTGCTGCGCGGCGATATCCTCGCCGGCAGCTTCCTCAAGACGCCAACGCTGCATGGCGCGGAGATCCTGGGCGGCCTCGGCTTCGATTTTCTGGTGGTCGATGAGGAACATTCGCCCTTCGACCGTCAATCCACCGACATGGCGCTGTTCGCCGCGCGGGCCACGGGGGCGGCCGGCTTCGTCCGTGTGCAGTCCCCGGCCCCGCACCACATCCTCTCCGTGCTGGATTGCGGGGCGACGGGCGTGCTGGTGCCGCATGTCGCAACCGCGGCGCTGGCCCGCCAGGTGGCGGCGTCCTGCCGGTATCGCGGCGGCAAGCGCGGCTATTCCGGCTCCGTGCGCTCGGCCGGATATGGCGGCGGCAAGATGTGGGATTACATCGCCAATGCCGATGCCACGACCACCGTCGTCGCGCAGATCGAGGACCCCGAGGCGCTCGATGAGATCGATGGCATTGCCCAGACCGAGGGCATCGACGCGCTGTTCATCGGCCGTGGCGACCTGACCGCGGCGATGGGCGAAGCCACCAATGACAGCCCGAGGATCCGTGATGCCGTGGACCGCATCGCGGCGGCGGCGAAGCGCGCGGGCAAGCCGGTGATGGTCTTCGTCGGCGGCATGAAGGAAGCGGAATGGCTCCGCTCCATCGGCGCCACCGCCTTCGTCTATTCCTCCGACCAGGGGCTGATGAAGCAGGCCGCCAGCAAGGCGCTGGCCGATCTGCGCGGCCTCTCCTCCCCCTGAATCACGAACGGGAAACGCCCATGAGCACGACCCCCACCACCGCCATCACCACCGAAGCCCGCGAGGCGGAGGTCGCCGAGCTGCTTCGCG
>CANJXD010000661.1 GCA_947478535.1 Acetobacteraceae bacterium | reverse complement strand
TCGCATCGCGCGGCGTGGCGCTGCTACTTCTGGTGAGGGGGCTTGGCAAATGGATTTCGGCATCGGACGGCGCGGCGCGCTGACGGGCTTGGCGGGTGTTCTCGCTTCGGCATCGCTGCCATCGAGCGCAGGCGCGCAGCCGCGCGGCCTCGTCACCGCCGCGCTTCTGGGCAACCTGCCCAACATTCACCCCTGGCATGTGGGCAATGTGGAGACCGCGGCGGCCAACCTGCTCGGCTTCTCGACGCTGGTGAAGATCGGCCCGGACGGGTCGTTGCGGCCGGACCTGGCCGTCGCGCTGCCGCGTATCAGCGACGATGGCTTGACCTACACCTTCGAACTCCGCCGCGATGTGCGCTTTCACAACGGGGATCGGCTGACGTCGGAGGACGTGCTCTACTCCTTCGAGAAATACCTCACCACCGGTCGCCGCCGCGGCAATCTCCGTCGCTTCATCAAGACGGTCGAGAAGGATGGCGACTACGTCGTCAAGATCACCCTCGGCGAGCCCTGGGTCGGCTGGATGCGCCTGATGGGGTATGAGGCCGCCATCGTGCGCCGCGGCACCGACGTGGTGAATGAAGGCGCGACGGGGGAAAACCTCTATCGCGGCAGCCGGACCGCCGGCACCGGCCCCTTCATCCCGAAGACCTTCCAGGCCGATGTTGCCGTCGAATTCGAGGCCTTCCCCGAATACTTCGGCGGCGCCCCGGCGACGCAGGCGATCCGCCTCGTGCGGATTCCCGATGCCGCGACGCAGCTCGCCAACCTCCGCGCCGGCAGCGTCGACATCATCAGCAACTGCCCGCCCAAGGATTTCGCGCCGACCCGGACCCTGGCGGGCTACGGCGGCGCGAGCCTGCCTTCTGCCGGCATCTTCTACATGCCGATGAACGTGGCCAAGGCGCCCTTCGACAATATCCATCTCCGCCGCGCCGTGTCCTGCGCCATCGACCGCGAATACATCTGCGACGAGATCTATTCCGGCCTGGTCACCGCCAGCGCCCTGCCGGCGACGCCGCAGGAATTCTGGTACGAGGCGGACCTCGCCAACCAGTTGAAGTATGACCCGGACCGCGTGCGCTTCCACCTGCGCGCCGCCGGCATGCCGCGCGGCTTCACCTTCGAGGCGATCGTCCCCGTGCCGTCCGCCTATGTGGAAGCGCGCGAAGCGGCGGTGGTGATGCAGGCGAACCTCGCCGAATTCGGCATCCGCATGAACATGCGCCAGACCGATTTCGTCAGCATGTATCGCAGCGCCCAGAACGGCGACTGGCAGTGCTTCCCGCACGCCTCGATGCAGTCCTCCATCGAGGATTATCTGATCTGGAACAACTACCACAAGGACGGCAACCAGGCGCAGTGGATGGGCTACCGCAACCCTGAATACGACACCGCGGTCATGGAAAGCTTCCGCTACCTCGAGCCCGCGCGGAAGCGGCCATCGCTGCGCAAGGTGTCCGAGATTCTCGTCGATCACTGCCCGGCGCTGTGGATCGGGCGTCTCAACGCCTATCACCTCTGGCGGCAGAATGTGTCTGACTTCGCGCCGCGCTATTCCCACTTCATGGACCTCACCACCGTGAAGAAGGGCTGAGCGCGCTTGGGGCGATTTCTCCTCGGCCGCGCGGCCACGCTGGCGCTGGTGCTGTTCGGCGCCAGCGTGCTGATCTTCCTGGTCGTGCGAGCCCTGCCGGGCGACCCGGCCGTCGCGATGATGACAAGCAACGCGACGCCCGCCGAGATCGAGGAGATGCGCCGCGCCATCGGCCTGCACCTGCCGATGTGGCAGCAATACGCGGTCTGGGCCGGCAGCGCGCTCACTGGTGATCTCGGCCGATCCTTCATGTATTCCAGCGGCGTGAGCGGGCTCATCGGCGAACGCTTTCCCGTCACGCTGCATGTCTCGCTGATGGCGCTGGCCATCGCGCTGTTGATCGCGGTGCCGGCCGGTGTTTTCTCCGCCACCAACAAGGGCGGCGCGATCGACCATTTCTGGCGCGTCTTCGCCATGATCGGCATCTCCATGCCGGTGTTCTGGCAGGGCTTGCTGATGATCCTGGTCTTCGCCGTTACGCTGGGCTGGCTGCCGCCGGGTGGCTACCAGCCGCCCTCCGCCGGCATCGGGCTTTCCACCGCCCATGTCATCCTGCCCGCGATCTGCCTTGGCACCGCCTATGCCGCGACCATCACGCGGATGCTGCGATCCTCCATGCTGGATGTGCTGGGGCGCGAACACATCGCCGTCGCCCGCGCGCATGGCGTGCCGGAACGCGCCATCATCTGGAACGACGCGCTGCGCAACGCCCTGATCCCGACGCTGACAGCGGCCGGCTTCTCCTTCGGCTACCTGCTCGCCGGCGCCGTGCTGACGGAAGTGATCTTCAACCTGCCCGGCATGGGCCGGCTTCTGTATGAAAGCATCCTGTCGCGGGACTATCCTCTGGTGCAGGGCCTGGTGCTGCTGAATGTCTGCGTCTTCGTGATGATTAACTTCAGCATGGATGCGCTCTACGCCATACTCGACCCGAGGATCAGGCGATGAGCGCCAGTATCGTGACCGCCGATCCCAAACGCCCCAACCGGCTTTGGGCCGTGATGAAGCGGGACCCGCTGGCGCTGCTTGCCTTCGGCTTCCTGCTGCTGCTGCTGATCGTCGCGATCTTCCCCGAGCAGATCGCGAGCTTCATGCCCAATCGGCCGTCCCGCCAGCGCCTGCTGCCGCCCAACGCCACCTTCTGGTTCGGCTCCGACCAGTTCGGCCGCGACATTTTTGCGCGCTGTGTCCACGCGACGCGCGTCTCGCTCACCGTGGGGCTGACCACCGTCGGCATCGCCATGGTCATCGGCGTGCCGCTGGGGGCCATCGCCGGGCTGCGTTCGCCGGGCCTGATCGATGCGGCGATCATGCGGGTGATGGACATATTGATGGCCTTCCCCCCCATCGTCCTCGCCATTGCCGTTGTCGCCGCCCTTGGCACGCAGGACATGGATTTCGGGCTTTTCACCATCCCCCACATCACCAAGGTCATGGTCGTCATCGGTCTGCTCAACGCGCCCAAGGTGTCCCGAATTGTCCGCGCCGCCGTCCTGGTGGAGCGCAACGAGCAAT
>CANJXD010000660.1 GCA_947478535.1 Acetobacteraceae bacterium | reverse complement strand
GTGGACCGCGCGGAGGCGGTGCTCTGCATCAACATGATCCACATCGCCCCCTGGCCGGCGACGCCGGGGCTGCTGCGCGGCGCCGCGCGCATCCTGCCACTGGGCGCGCCGCTGGTGCTCTATGGCCCCTATCGCCGGCATGGGGTGCCCACCGCGTCGTCCAATGAGGAATTCGACGCCAGCCTGCGCGCCCGCGACCCCGCCTGGGGTCTCCGCCAGTTGGAGGATGTCGCGGCGGAAGCCGCTTCCGCTGGCTTCGGCCCACCCGCCATCACCGACATGCCGGCCAACAACCTCCTCGTTGTCTTCCGTCGGGCTTGAGCATCCTCGACCTCCTGCCGACCGGATCGGCCCTGGTCGCGCTGGTGGCGGCGGCGCTGGCCGGGGGCATCGCGCGCGGGTTTTCCGGCTTCGGCGCGGGGCTCATCTTCATCCCGCTGGCCGGCGCCGCGGTCGGACCGCGCATTGCCGCACCGCTGCTGCTGGTGATCGACCTGATCCCCGTCATCGCGCTTGCCCCGGGTGCCTGGCGGGTGGCGGATCGAAAGGAAGTGGGCTGGCTGACGCTGGGCGTGCTGGCGGGGTTGCCGCTGGGGGTGGTGATGCTGGCGCAGGCGGAACCGCTGGTGCTGCGCTGGCTCGTCTCCGCCGTCATCCTGGCACTTCTTGCCATGGCCGCGTCCGGCTGGCGGTTCCCACCCATCCCGGACCGGCGGCTCACGCTCGGGGTGGGTGGCGTGGCCGGCGTGCTTGCCGGCATCGCACTGGTGCCGGGGCCGCCAGTGATGGCCTGGCTGCTCGGGCGCCGCCTGCCGCCGATGCAACTGCGCGCGATCTTCAACCTGTTCCTCGCCACCTCCGGCGCGCTGACGGCGGTGGCCTTCACGGCGGCGGGGCTGCTGACCTCCGCCCTGCTCGGCCCGCTGCTGGCCGCGGGGCCGGCCTATGTCTTTGGCACCTGGGTCGGCACAAGGCTGTTCGGCGTGGTGTCCGAGGGCGTCTTCCGCCGCGCCTGCTACGCGATGATCGCGGCTTCTGCGATTCTGTCCCTGCCGCTGCTGGACCCGCTGCTGCGCTGACCCCGCTGCTGCGCCGAAACAAGAAAGGCCCGCCGTTGCCGGCGGGCCTTTTATCAGGGGGCTGCGTCGCGATCAGACCTGGCGTTCGGCCAGCATCTTCTTGATGTCGCCGATGGCCTGCGCGGGGTTCAGCCCCTTCGGGCAGGTGCGGGCGCAGTTCATGATGGTGTGGCAGCGATACAGCTTGAAGGGATCCTCCAGCGCATCCAGCCGCTCGCCGGTCGCTTCGTCGCGGCTGTCCGCGATCCAGCGATAGGCCTGCAGCAGCACGGCCGGGCCGAGGTAGCGATCGCCATTCCACCAATAGGACGGGCAGGCGGTGGAGCAGCAGAAGCACAGGATGCATTCCCACAGCCCGTCGAGCTTGGCGCGCTCGTCCTTCGACTGCAGCCGCTCCCCATCCGGCGGCGGGGGCGTTTCGGCCTTCAGCCAGGGCTCGATGGAGCGCAACTGGGCGTAGATCTGGCTGAGGTCGGGGACCAGATCCTTCACCACCGGCATATGCGGCAGCGGGTTGATCCTCACATTGCCCTTCACATCCTCGATCGGCTTGAGGCAGGCGAGGGTGTTCAGCCCGTCGATGTTCATCGAGCAGGACCCGCAGATGCCTTCCCGGCAGGACCGCCGGAAGGTCAGCGTGGTATCGACCTCGTTCTTGATCTTTATGAGTGCGTCGAGAACCATCGGACCGCAGGCATCGAGGTCGATGTCATAGGTGTCCGTGCGGGGATTCTCCCCGCTATCCGGATCCCAGCGATAGATGTTGAAGCTGCGCACCTTCTTCGCGCCGTGCGGCGCGGGATAGTGCTTGCCCTTCGAAATCGTCGAGTTCTTCGGGAGCGTGAAGGTTGCCATGGTCTCTCGGGCTCCTAGTACACGCGGGCCTTGGGGGGGAAGACCTGCACTTCGTTGGTCAGGGTGCGCATCTTCACATCGCGGTAGTCGAGCTTGACGTTCCGCTTGTCATCCACCCAGGCGAGGGTGTGCTTCATCCAGTTGACGTCGTCGCGATCGGGGAAGTCCTCGTGGCTATGCGCGCCACGGCTTTCCTTGCGGGCATCGGCGCCGGTGATCGTCGTCAGCGCATTGCCGATCAGGTTGTCCAGTTCCAGCGCCTCGACCAGGTCGCTGTTCCAGATCAGGCTGCGGTCGGCGATCTTGATGTCCTCGTAGCTGGCCGCGACCTTGTTCATCTTGTCTACGCCATCGCGCAGCAGGTCGCTGGTGCGGAACACCGCGGCATGCGTCTGCATGGTGCGCTGCATCTGGTTGCGCACATCGGCAACGCTCGAAGACCCCTTGGCGTGGCGCACGCGATCGAAGCGGGCGATGGAGCTTTCGCCCGCACCGGCCGGCAGCGGCGCCTGCGTGGCGCCCGGCTTCAGCATCTCCGCCGCCCGATGCGCCGCGGCGCGCCCGAAGACGACGAGGTCGAGCAGCGAGTTGGTGCCAAGCCGGTTCGCGCCATGGACCGAAACGCAGGCCGCCTCGCCCACCGCCATCAGGCCACGCACCACGCGGTCCTGGTCGCCCGGCGTCGGGTTCAGCACCTCGGTGTGGATGTTCGTGGGGATGCCGCCCATGTTGTAGTGGACGGTCGGGAGCATCGGGATCGGCTCCTTCGTCACATCCACGCCCGCGAAGATCTTTGCCGTTTCCGAAATGCCCGGAAGCCGCTCGTGGAGGAGTTCCGCACCCAGATGTTCCAGGTGCAGGTGGATGTGGTCCTTGTGCGGGCCGACGCCGCGCCCTTCGCGGATCTCCATCGACATGGCGCGGGAGACGACGTCGCGGGACGCCAGGTCCTTCGCCGTCGGCGCGTAGCGCTCCATGAAGCGCTCGCCCTCGGAGTTGGTGAGGTAGCCGCCCTCGCCGCGCGCGCCTTCGGTGACAAGGCAACCGGAGCCATAGATGCCGGTCGGGTGGAACTGGACGAATTCATTGTCCTGCAGCGGCAGGCCAGCGCGCAAAATCATGCCGCCGCCATCACCCGTGCAGGTATGGGCGGACGTGCAGGAGAAATAGGCGCGGCCATAGCCGCCGGTC
>CANJXD010000659.1 GCA_947478535.1 Acetobacteraceae bacterium | reverse complement strand
CGATATCGCGGGCGTGCTGGACACGACCCGGTACTGGACGCCGGAAATCCACGCCGGCGCCTTCAACCTGCCGCCCTATATCAGCATGCACCTGCCGCGCTGAGAGCGCCTATCCGCCCTGGCTGGCGGGGGCTACGGAGGTGGGGGCTACGAAGGTGGGGCGGAGCGCGCGCAGCTTCGTCAGGTCCAGCATCTCCCCATAAACATCGAGCAGCGTGTCCTCAGACGCCGCCAGCGCCGTATCCCAGGCGGCGCGAGCGACGGCCACTTCCTCCGGCCGCGCCGCGCCATCCGCGGGCGGGCGCGTGGCGAGCGCCAGCACCTGGCGTTCGGCGCTGCGCAGGGCGCCCACCTCCTGGTTCAGCCGCCGCACGCTTTCCCCCGGGATCGCCTTGCCCGCGACATAGGTGATCTGGCTGAGGCCGAGCAGTGCCAGCATCTCCGCCGAGATGGTGAAGCCGCCGAGGTCGCGCGGCCCGGTGATGAGCAGCGCGCCGACGGTGATGAGTGAGAAGATGATGGCCTGCACGCGGGCGATCTCCACTTCCCCATCCGCGCAGACGAGGTCCGACAGCGTGGGCTGGCGCGCGTCGTTGGAGATCAGCACGCCCTTGCCCTTCAGCCAGATGCGGTTGGCGCTGCTGACCGATCCGCTTTCACCGGCGACGCGCGCCAGGGTGGAACCGATGACGGTGATGCCGAGCAGCTTCAGCACATCCGGCGACAGTTCTGCCAGCGCGCCCGTGCGGATCAGCACGTAGATGTAAACGAAGGCGACGGCGAGGGTGAAGACCAGCATCTGCAGGCGCGCCAGGCTGCCAATGCCGGAGGCGTCCTGCGTGATGAACAGCGGCCTTGCGGCGCGCGCCCAGCGCCAGCGCGGGGGCGGTTCCTCGCCCGGGAATTCCAGCTTGGCCGCGAGGTCGAGCCTGCGGCGGTTGGTGTTCGCCGCGACCACGATCAGCAGCCCGTAGACCGTGGCCAGCACGATGGCGCTGATGCTGATGGCCCAGACGCTGGAGCCGATTTCCACCGGGAGCACCGCGTAGCCGAACACCTGTTCCGTCTTCTCGTCGCGCAGGGCGACGACGAGCACCCAGGATTCCCGCATCGCCAGGCCGTAGCGTTCGGGGAAGTTCACTTCGAGGCTGGCGAGCCGGCCCTGATGGGTGTGCAACCGGGCGAAGACCGGCGTGAAATGATAGCGGCAGGGATCGGTGATGCGCGGGGAGGGCGACGTGGCGCCGCCGGTTTGCGGCGCCGGGCTCGTCGCCACCTCATCCAGAGTGCGCGCCACGGCGGCGAGCCGCACGGCAGGCCAGGCGGGCGGATCGTCGCCTTCCAGCCGCACCTGCATGCGGATGGAACTGCCGGAGATACGGGCGGATTCATCGCGCGCGGCCTGCCGTGGCTGGACGCGGCGCAGGCTTGCCTCCGGGGGCGGCGCCTCCGTCGTGCCGGCGGTGGCCAGGATCGGTTGCGGCGGCTGGTGCAGCGTCTCCCGCAGCAGCTTCTCGGCCTCCGTCGCGCCAGTCGGCAGGCAGGCGGCCTCCGCCGTCTGGGCGCGGCCCGGCATCGCCCAGGCGAGGAGCAGGCACAACGCGACGCACCACGGGAGAATTCGCACTCTCATCCCCCACCCCAGGGTTGTGGCGGGAGGATCGGCGCGCGCAATGGTCGCGGTCAACAGGATTATGGTTGCAACGCGAAGCCCTGCACCAGGCTGCCCGCCACCAGCCGCCAGCCATCGACCATGACGAAGAAGGCGAGCTTGAAGGGCAGCGCCACCACGGTCGGCGGCAGCATCATCATGCCGAGCGACATCAGCAGGCTCGCCGCCACCAGATCGATGACGAGGAAGGGGAGGAAGACGAGGAAGCCGATCTCGAAGGCGCGGCGCAATTCGCTGACCATGAAGGCCGGCGTCAGTACCCGCCATGGCGCCTCCACGGGCGTCGCCGCGGGCAGGTTGGCGAGGTCGAGGAACAGCGCCAGGTCGGCATCCCGGACCTGCGCGGCCATGAAGCGACGGAACGGCTCGGCGGCGGCCTGAAGCCCCGCGATCTCATCCATCCGGCCTTCGTTCATCGGCACGATGCCGGCCACCCAGGCGGCCTGGAAGACCGGTTCCATGACGAACAGCGTCAGGAACAGCGCGAGGCCGATCAGCACCGGATTGGGCGGTATGGACGGCGCGCCGATCGCGCTGCGCAACAGCGACAGCACGATGACGATGCGGGCGAAGGCCGTCATCATCACCAGCACCGATGGCGCAAGCGACAGCAGCCCCACCAGCGCCGTGAGTTGCACAAGCCGCGCCGTGGTGCCGGGCTGGCCGGTGGCGCCGAGGTCGATGGAGACGCTCTGCGCGATGGCGAGGCCGGGGGCCAGCAGCAGCAGCGCGAGGAGCGCGAGGCGCATCATTCCGGGCGCTTCCCCGGCGGATGGTCGTCGGGCACCCAGCCGAGCGCCACATCCTGCGGCCCGCCGGTCAGCACCAGCAGGGCGCGACCATCGCAGCGCAGCAGCAGCAGGCGGCGGCGGGCATCGAGCGGCAGCGCTTCCTCCAGCGCCAGCCGCTTGCCGGCGCGGGTGCCGAGCCCGGCGCGACGCGCGGCGCGCCCGGTCAGCAACAGCGCCGCGATCACCACGGCAAGGGCGGCCAGCGCGGTCAGGGCGGAGGTGACGAGCCCGGTCTCGGTCATCGCGCGGCATCCTGCCGGCACGCTGCGCGTGGGGTCTTGCCGGAGCCTGCGGCTGGGGCGGTGGCGATCAGTTGCGGGCAACCTCCATCGTCAGCCCATCGACCTGGCGCAGCAGCCCTTCCAGCAGCGGGCGCAGCGTCCGCGCATCCTCCGCATCGAGGGTCATCAGCGCGGCGCAGAGCGCGGTGGCGTCGCGGTCCAGGCCTTCGAGATCGACGCGACGGCCGCCCTCCACCAGCGCCCGGGCGACGGTCACGGTTCCGCCCAGCGCCTCGATGGCGGCGCGGACGGCCTCGGCATGGGTGGCGTTGCGGGGCATGGCCGCATTGGCGCAGGGGAGGATGAAGAAATCCCTTACGCCTTCGGGTTGTGTGCGCTGGCCTGATCGGGTTGATCGCGCCCCGGTTGATCGCGCCCCGGTTGAT
>CANJXD010000658.1 GCA_947478535.1 Acetobacteraceae bacterium | reverse complement strand
TCTGGGGTTGTCAGCAAGATCACCAAGTAATATAGGCCGCGCTCCGTCGGGGGGATTCGCTCTCTCCGGCGGCCGGTTTCAGAGATCGCTCCGCTCTTTCACGAAAGCGGGAGAGGGCGGGTCGGTTGATTTTGTTTTTGCTCTTTCTCATCGGTAGTGGACATGGAAGCTCAGAATATTAGCATCCGCCTCAAGGCATTCGATCACCGCGTGCTTGACCAGGCGACCGGCGAAATCGCGGACACCGCACGCCGCACCGGCGCGCTGATCCGGGGCCCCATTCCTCTTCCGACGCGGATCGAGAAGTTTACCGTGAACCGCGGCCCGCACATCGACAAGAAGTCGCGTGAGCAGTTCGAAGTCCGCACCTACAAGCGGCTGCTCGATATCGTGCAGCCCAACGCCGCCACTGTCGACGCGCTGATGAAGCTCGATCTGGCTGCCGGCGTGAACGTCGAGATCAAGTTGGCGTAAGTCGACTGGGTCGGGGGTTTCGACCTCGGGCCCGAACCTATCGGCTTCGGCCGTTACGCAGGGCAACCTGCGCGGACATAGGGATACCTCCGGGGCTTGCCCCGGGTATGCGTCCCCCGTCTCGCCTCTCTTCACAGGGAGGCATTCAGCCCGGGCGGGGCTCGTATCACACTCGGGCTGAGCATGCCTGTGGGGATGGTCCTCACAGGCCTCTGTATGGAGTATGGATCATGCGCACTGGCGTGATCGCAAAGAAGGTGGGAATGACCCGCCTGTTCCAGGAGGACGGCCGGCATGTTCCGGTGACGGTCCTGTCGCTGGAAGATTGTCAAGTCGTCTCGGTCCGCACGACCGAGCGCGACGGCTATGTCGCTGTCCAGTTGGGCGCCGGCGCAGCCAAGCAGAAGAACGTCGCCAAGCCGCAGCGCGAGCATTTCGCCAAGGCTGAAGTGTCGCTCAAGGCGCGCGTCGAGGAATTCCGCGTCGCTGACGATGCCACCCTCGAAGTCGGCGCGACGATCGCGGCCTCGCACTTTGTGCCGGGCCAGCTAGTCGACATCTCGGGTCACACGCAGGGCAAGGGCTTCCAGGGCGGCATGAAGCGCTGGGGCTTCGGCGGCATGCGCGCCACCCACGGCGTGTCGATCAGCCACCGTGCGCTCGGTTCGACTGGCCAGCGCCAGGATCCGGGTCGCGTCTTCAAGAACAAGAAGATGGCCGGTCACATGGGCGACAAGCAGCGCACTCAGCAGAACCTCGAAGTGGTTCGCGTTGATGACGAGCGCGGCCTTATTTTCGTCAAGGGCTCGGTCCCCGGCTCGAAGAGCGCCTGGTTGACCGTGAAGGATTCGGTGAAGGTGTCGCGCCACGCCGAGGCTCCCTATCCCGCCGGGCTTAAGAACGCCGCCAACAACAACGTCCCGGCCGCTGCCGATACGCCCGCTGAAGCAGCGCCGGCCGTCGAAGCGACCGAAGGTCAGGAGGGCTAATCGTGAAGGTCAAGGTCCTCAACCTCGATGGTTCGGCCGCCAAGGGCGAAGTCGAACTTTCGGATGCAGTGTTCGGCATCGAGCCGCGCGCCGACATCCTCCACCGCGTTGTCACCTGGCAGCTCGAGAACCGTCGCGGCATCGCCCGCGCCACTCGCGAGCGTTCGGACGTTGCCCGCACCGGCAAGAAGTTCGGCAACCAGAAGGGCGGCGGCACGGCTCGTCACGGCGATCGTGCAGCTCCGATCTTCATTGGCGGTGGTAAGGCTCACGGCGCGCGTCGCCGTGAATTCGACGTCTCGCTGAACAAGAAGATCCGCACCCTCGGCCTCAAGATGGCTTTGTCGTCGAAGGCTTTGGGCACTGGCGGGACCAACCTCGTGGTGGTCGACAATCTGGACGTCAAGGATGCCAAGACCAAGGCACTGGTCGGCCAGCTCGCCAAGGCGAACTGGGGCCGCAAGGTGCTGGTGGTCGATGGTGAGCAGGTGAACGAGGGCTTTGCCCGCGCCGCCCGCAACATCGTTGGGCTCAACGTGCTCCCCGCGATCGGCGCCAATGTCTATGACATTCTGAAGCATGACACGCTGGTGCTGACGCGCGCTGCGGTCGAAAAGCTGGAGGCGCGTTTCAATGGCTAAGGCGAAAGAAATCGACACGCGTCACTACGACGTGATCTTCGCTCCGCACATTACCGAGAAGGCGACTCTCCTCAGCGAGAACAACGCCGTCGTATTCAAGGTGACGGAAGCTGCGACCAAGCCGCAGATCAAGGCGGCTGTCGAGGCATTGTTCGACGTCAAGGTCGTCAGCGTCAACACGCTGACGCAAAAGGGCAAGACCAAGCGGTGGAAGGGCAAGCCCTATCGCCGTTCGGACGTCAAAAAGGCCGTTGTCCGGCTGGCTGAAGGCCAGTCGATCGACGTCACCAGCGGGATCTGAGGCGCACCATGGCACTCAAAAGCTATAATCCGACCAGCCCGGCGCGTCGCGCGCTGATCTTGGTCGACAAGTCGTCCCTGTGGAAGGGCAAGCCGGTCAAGGCGCTTACCGAAGGCAAGCACAAGACCGGCGGGCGCAACAACAAGGGCCACGTGACCTCGCGCGGCATCGCCGGTGGCCACAAGCAGAAGTACCGCTTCATCGACTTCAAGCGTCGCAAGTGGGACATGCCGGCTGTTGTCGAGCGCATGGAATACGATCCAAACCGCACCGCCTTCATCGCGCTGGTGAAGTACGAGGACGGCGAACTCGCCTATATCCTCGCGCCCCAGCGTCTGGCCGAAGGTGACGCGGTCATCGCCGGCGAGAAGACCGACGTGAAGCCGGGCAACGCCATGTTGCTCAGCCAGATGCCGGTCGGCACCATCTGCCACAATGTGGAGATGAAGCCGGGCAAGGGCGGCCAGATCGCCCGTTCGGCCGGCACCTATGTGCAGCTGGTCGGTCGCGATCGCGGCATGGTCATCGTCCGCCTCAACTCGGGCGAGCAGCGCTACCTGCGCGGCGATTGCATGGGCACGGTTGGCGCGGTTTCGAACCCTGACAACCAGAACCAGAACTTCGGCAAGGCCGGACGCACGCGTTGGCAGGGCCGTCGTCCGCTGACCCGCGGTGTCGCCAAGAACCCGGTCGATCACCCGCATGGCGGCGGCGAAGGCCGCACCTCGGGCGGTCGTC
>CANJXD010000657.1 GCA_947478535.1 Acetobacteraceae bacterium | reverse complement strand
GCGCCCCTTTTTGCGGGTGATGCTGTGGCGAGCGAAGAAGCGTGACAGCCCGCTCGTGCTGGTCTGCACGCCATGCCCGGCCAGGGCGTCGCGCAACTCGCCGAGGCAAGCGTTCGGGCCGGGCCTCGTCGAGGGAGAGGATCAGATCCGTATGCGCCTCGACCGCCGGCAGGCGGTCGTCGCCGTGTGTCGGTTTGGGGGCGACGTGACCCTGCTGCGCAAACCGTCGCGACCAGCGGCTGGCGCTCGACACGCTCACCCCGAACCGCGCCGCCGCCTGATGGAAGGAAGCGCCCTCTGTCACGGCCGCCAGACGCGCTCGCGCAGATCGACAGACAACCGTGAAGGCATCGCTGGCTCCTTCACCGGTCAACGCTCCAGCCACCGTCCTGTCGCAACACCGCCGGGCACGGCTCTAAGGAGGCGTGGCGCACGACCTGAGCCCGCGGCATGGCCTGCCAGAATACCGACGATGACTGGGAGATGAAGGAGCTCGCGCGCTGAGGCGGGGCAGCGGACGGGCGGCCCGATAGCCAAGATTACAACTCGGAATACCTCCAGCCGGGACCGCCTCAGCGCTGACCACGGACCACCTCGGGCCGAACTGGTGCGCCCACCTTGCCCATCCGTCGCTCCAATAGGCCAGCGCGCAGGAGGTCGAGCATGCGCCGGCCATTCACAAGGAACAGGATGGCAGCCAGTCCCAGATAGATCCAGGCGAGCATAGTCAGCGTTGTGACTGTGCGGGCCTCATCGTTCCGGTAGATGAAGGCTAGCCCGACTTGCACACCGAACAGACCCACCAGAGCTACGGCCGACCCTAAGCCGAGGCGCAGGCGCAGGAGCAGCGCCAGGGCGAACAGTGACTGCGCAGCGGTCAGGAAGAACTCCTCGGCCTGGCGGGCATCGAGCGGCAGGGCCGCCACTGCGCCTGCACCGAGGCTCATGGCTAGCGGTAGCATGCCGACGAGCAGCGTCCACTGGTTGATCTTGTCGCTGACCAGGGCTCCGAGCCCATTGGCAGCGCGGCCCGCCACCACGAACAAGACTGCGATCGTGACGGCTGGCGCCTCGCTCGCCAGGGGGGCCAGCCACTGGATCAGGAGGAACTCGTTGAGGCCGAGAAGCCGGCCCGAATGCACCATGGCCTCGGCGAACGGCTCGGCCGAGGCAAGGATGATTACGCAGGCGACAAGGGTCAGCGCTGCCATGAATGTCCATTGCTTGCGGACTGGCAGCGCATTCAACGCAGCAGCCGGACCAGGCTCCTCGTCCTCATCCGCTCCGGGCGCGCCCTGTACGCGCCAGATGTAAGCTCCGAAAAGCGCGGCCAGGACGGCGAAGTCGAGCAGCGTGATGCTGTCCTTTAGGACAATGACGAAGGCGTATAGGCTTGCTATCAATAGGAATGAAACCTCGACCGCGTTGCTACGCGACAACTCGACCTCCCGCCCGCCGCCACGTGCCCAGTGCACCGCCACCAGCAACGGCCAGCCTAAGCCGACCAAGAGCCGGTTCGCACCGGTCATGTTCGCGGCGGCGTAGTGAACGTACGGTGAGCCAGGACCCGCCTTGCCAGCCTGGAAGGCATAGTACAGGTCGACTGCGTACTCGGGCAGGACCGTCACCAAAGCGACGGCGGCAATGATCAGACCTCGCGAGACGTGGCGTTCGGCCGCCTCGGCGCCCCACGAGAGTAGAAAGCCGGCCGACAGGATCGCGACGCCATAGGCTGCGGTTTCGCCAATGGGTCCCACCTTTGCGCCCATCAGGCGCAGCGCGAGCGCCGGTACCGCCGCCAGCACCGCGGCCGCCACCAGCACCAAGAAACGTCGCATCGTGATTCTCCGTCAGGATGGTCGGCGGACTGACGCCGAAGGCTCGGGAGCGAATACGGCGAGGGCCCGCGGCAGAAGCTCGAACAGCGCCGGCGTCATCGTCTTGATCTCGCCGCCCGTGTTGATCGGCAACGGCTCGGTGCGAACCTGGATGGGGTCGAGGCTGCAGAAGGCCCGCACGTCCGGCAGGCCACGCTGGCGTTCGCCCCGGAAAAACGGCAGCATGGGCTAGCCGCCACCAGCAGCAATGCGCCTCAAAGCTGTATAAGAGCGCCTAACAGAACCGTTTGATCTGATTGAGGGTGATGAGGCTGGCGGCGAGGCTTGTGAAGGCGTCGTAGATGTCGGCGCGGCGCTCGTAGCGGATGGGCAGGCGGCGGAAGCGGTTGAACCACGCGTGGGTACGTTCCACGACCCAGCGGTGGCGCCCAAGCTTCTGGCTGCTTTCGATGCCCTTGCGGGCGATGTGGGGCACGATCCCGCGTGCGCGACACTCCTGCCGCCGCGCCTTGGCATCATAGGCCTTGTCGGCATGCAGTTTGCCGGGGCGTTGGCGCGGGCGTCCGCGCCGGCCGTTGCGCAGCGGCGGAATGGCATCGAGGGTCGGCGCCAGCAACTCGTCCCGCAGCCACAGCCCATCTCCGCCGGAAGCATCTCCCAGGGCAGGCCGGAGCGCAGCAAGAACAGGATGCCCGTCAGCGCACCCCGATTATCGAGCGGAGACCGTCCGCCCTTCGGGCGCGGCTGAGGCGGAGGCAGAAGCGATACAATCTCAGTCCAGAGATCGTCGGGAAGCAGAGGTCGAGCCATGAACCACCAACCCACCATCCGGCGCTTCGTGCCGTTCTGTTAGGCGCTCTAAATCGAAGCAGCCGTCGTCGATCTGTGCCCCCTCGTACAACGCCATCCCTCCGCCATAGAAGACGTCGTTGAAGACCGCAAGCTGCCGGAGTGGCATCCGCTCTCAGAGCGTGCCGCAGCGTATCTCAGCCACGAAGGGCTTGGCATGGAGAAGGGCCTGGGTGGCGGCGTTGGGATAGCCGCGGCGCTCCTAGCGCCGCTTCGAGAGCGCGGTGAGTCGCCGCGTAAGCTCGATGTTCAACCCGAGACGGGTACGTTCGCGAACAGGGGGCTGTTGACTCGGCTGAGGTCAATGTAACGGATTTGACCTGCCTGGGTGTTGCCGGCCGCCGCGATGGGATCGGGGAGGTACCCAAGGTGCGGGCCAAGTCATTGGCCGTGCCCAAGGGCAGAATGCCGAGCCGTAGCTGGGCAGCCAACGCCCCCTCCCGGACCGTGTTGACGCTTCCATTCCGGCTTCGCCCGCT
>CANJXD010000656.1 GCA_947478535.1 Acetobacteraceae bacterium | reverse complement strand
TGCTGCGCAACTGCGTCTCCCCCGTCGCCGTCTATGCCACGCTGCTCGTCGCGACCTCGATCCTGACGGAGGCTTCGCTGTCCTTCCTGGGCCTCGGCATTCAGCCGCCGGAGCCGAGCTGGGGCGGCATGCTCGCGGATAGCCGCACCTATGTCATGTCCGGCCAATGGTGGCTCACGATCTTTCCGGGGCTGCTGATCTTCCTCACCGTCGTTGCCTTCAACCTCGCCGGAGACCTCCTGCGCGATGTGCTGGACCCCGCCCAGTTGACCAGGCGCGGCGATGCCTGAGCCACTGTTCGAAGTCCGCCACCTCATCACCCGCTTCCGCACCGAAGGCGGCGAGATCAGGCCCTCCCGCGACGTGTCCTTCCATGTGATGGCGGGGGAGGTGCTCGGCCTCGTTGGCGAATCCGGGTCCGGAAAATCCGTGACGGCGCGCGCTTCCATCCGGCTGCAACAGCCGGAAAGTGCGACGATCGGCGGCGAATTGCTGTTCCGCGGCCAGGATCTCCGCCGCATGAAGCCGGAGGAATTGCGCGCGCTGCGGGCGAAGCAGATCGCCATGGTGGTGCAGGACCCCGCCGCGGCGCTGAACCCGGTGATGACGGTGGGGGACCAGCTCACCCGCATCCACCGCCTGCATGGCGGCACGGAGGAAGCCGCGCGCGAAGCCGCGCTGGTGTTGCTGCGCCGCATGCGGATCGCCGAGCCGGAAAGCCGCATGGCGGCCTTCCCGCACCAGCTCTCGGGGGGCATGCGCCAGCGCGTGCTGATCGCGCTCGCGCTGATCTGCCGCCCCGCCCTGCTGATCGCGGATGAACCCACCACGGCGCTTGATGTGACGGTGGAGGCGGAGATTCTCGCGCTGCTCGATGAACTCCGCCGCGAACTCGGCATGGCGATGCTGATGATCAGCCACAACCTCTCCGTCATCGGGCGCCTCTGCGACCGCGTCGCGGTGATGTATGCCGGGCGGATCATGGAACAGGGGCCGACGCGAGCGCTGCTCACCACGCCGTGCCACCCCTATACCAGCGCGCTGCTCGCTTCCGTCCCGCGCGGCAGCAAGGCCGATGGCCCGCTGCCGGCCATTCCCGGAGACCCGCCGGATCTGGCTCACCTGCCCCCCGGCTGCCCCTTCCAGGCCCGCTGCCCCGGCGCTGCCGCGCGCTGCGCGGAGGATCAACCGCTGCGGGAGATCGCGCCCGGTCGGCTCGCCGCCTGCTGGCGCGCGGAGGCCGCATGAGCAATCCGCTGCTGACGCTGGACGGCGTCTCGAAGCACTATGCCGCGAAGCCCTCGCTGCTCGGCCGTGTACTGCCGAACCAACCGATGGTGCGCGCGGTGCAGGATGTGTCGCTCTCCATCGCACCGGGGGAGATCCTCGGCCTGGTCGGCGAATCCGGGTCCGGCAAATCGACGCTTGGGCGCGTGGCACTTCTGCTGGAACCGCCGACGACCGGCAGTGTCAGCTTCGACGGTGCCAATCCCGTGCTGAACCTGCCCGCCTTCCGCCGCCGCGCGCAGATGGTGTTCCAGGACCCGCAATCCTCGCTCAACCGATCCCTGACGGTGGAGCGCATCCTCGATAGCCCGCTCTCGGTCCACAACTTCGGCAACCGCGCCGTCCGCCAGGCCCGGATCGCCGAGTTGCTGGACCTTGTCGGTCTGCGGGCGGAGATGATGCGGCGCTATCCGCATGAGCTGTCCGGGGGCCAGCGCCAGCGCGTCGGCATCGCCCGCGCTCTGGCCATCGAGCCCGCCTTCGTCGTGCTGGACGAGCCCACCAGCGCGCTCGATGTCTCGATCCAGGCGCAGGTGGTGAACCTGCTGGTGGACCTCCAGAAGCGGCTGGCGCTGACGTATCTTTTCATCAGCCATGATCTGCGCCTCGTGCGCTGGCTGTGTGACCGGATCGCGGTGATGTATCTCGGCCGTATCGTCGAGATCGGCCCGGCCGCGACGCTGTGGGACAGCCCGCACCACCCCTATACGCGGGCGCTGCTCTCTGCCGTGACGGCGGAGGATCTGCGCCCGCCGGAAGCTGCCGGCGAGGTGCCTTCGCCGATCCGCCCGCCGCCTGGCTGCGCCTTCCATCCCCGTTGTTCGATGGCCGGCCCGCGGTGTTCGCGCGATGCGCCGCGCCCCACGGCCATCGGCGCCGTCACTGTGGCCTGCCACCTGCATGACGGAGGCGTTTCTTGATGAAGCTCATCATCGGCGGCAAATGGTCCTCCACCTGGACGATGCGGGGCTGGCTTGCCTGCAAGCTTTCGGGGTTGGAGTTCGAGGCGGAAACGCTGTTCCTCTCCCGCGATGACAGCAAGGCGAAGCTGGCCGCGATCTCGCCCACCGGCCTGATCCCCATCCTGTTTGATGGCGACCTCGCCATCACCGATACCTGGGCGATCGCCGAGTACCTGTGGGAGAAGGCGCCGGGCTGCGCGATATGGCCGGCCGATCTTCCCACGCGCACCGCGGCACGCGGCTCGGCAGGGGAAATGCACGCGCATTTCGTCGAGCTTCGCGCGGCGATGCCGATGAACCTGGTGAAGCGCTGGCCGATCGCCCATGGCGTTCCCTCCAACGCCAAGCTGCTCGGCCGCCCAGGTGTCGCCGGCCAGGTCGCGCGCGTGCAGGAAAGCTGGCGCCAGACCCGTGCGGCCTGGGGGCAGGGCGGACCCTACCTGTTCGGCGCGCGCTTCTGCTTCGCCGATGCGATGTGGGCGCCGATGGCGACGCGATTCCGCACCTATTCCGTCCCGCTCTCAGCGGATGCGCAAGCCTATGCCGATGCTGTCCTCGCCCATCCCCTCGTCACGGAATGGGTCCAGGGCGCCGAGGAGCAGGCCCGGGAGATCGGCTGGGAGGCCTGCGCGGCCTTTCCCTGAACGCGTGTCAGCCGATGGCGGGCTGCCCTGCCTCGCGCAGGTGGCGAAGGGGGCGGCGATGGCCTCGCCGGTCCTGATCCAGACATCGCCATGGCCCTGCGCATAGCGCAGGAAGTCCCGCGGCAGGCGCAGCCATGGTGGAATTGCCGGGCCGCCATTGCGGCACCTCCCCCATCATGCCGCAGAAGAAGAACACGGTCGGGCTGGAGGATATGAAGGGCATCCCGTGCAGGCGATGCCGGGGGCATAGACGCCCCCGGCCCGACCAGCGTCTTC
>CANJXD010000655.1 GCA_947478535.1 Acetobacteraceae bacterium | reverse complement strand
CTCGCCAAGGATTGGGAAAACCTGAGCCGCAACGCACTCGCCTTCCTGCGGATGGCATCGATCAGGCTCATGGTCAGGAAACTATGCAATCCAAAGGGATGATCGGAGACAGACTCTGAGTCTCGTGGCAATCCTGCCGCTTTTGGCCTTCGCCGGTTTCGCCGCCATCACCGCGCTGGACGCATATCGGTCGGTTGACAATGCCCGCCTCCAGGCAACTGCCCGGGCCGTCGCGGCGGCAGTGGACGCGCAGATTGGCAGCCATGTCGCGGCGCTCCAGGCTCTCGCGCACTCGCCGCTTCTGGATGATCCGCGGGACGCGCCCACCTTCGCGGCGCGCAACCGACATTGGGCGGAGACGGCCGGCGGCTGGCTCGTGGTTCTGGACCAGCCGCCCAGCTACAGGCCACTGGCGAACACACTGACCCTCTCCGGACCCGCCCTGCCGGAGGCGCTGCCGCCGCAAACGCGGGATGCGCTGGCACAGGCACTCGGCGCGGTCTTTGAATCGGGCCGGCCAGCGGTTTCCGACCTGTTCGACGGGCCGTTCGCCGGGCGGCCAGTGCTCACGATCATTGTCGCGATCGACCGCGAAGGCCAGCCACGCCGCGCCTTGGCACTTGGCTTCCCACCCGCTTCGCTGTTTTCACTTCTGGCACGGCAGGAGCTGCCAACCGGCACCGCCGCGGCGATCGCCGACGGGCGGCTCCGAATCCTGGCGCAAAGCCAGGATCGCGAAGGGCGCCTCATTGGCGTGGCAGCACCCGATTGGCTCGCCCCCTTGCTTGCGGGCACGCAGCGCACCCTGATCTTCGGTCCAGGTTGGACCGAGCCGGACAACGTCTATGCTGCGGAGCGGCTTACCCAGGCTCCTGGCTGGATGGTGGGCGCGTATAAGAGCCGCGCCTTGCACGATGCCCCCGCCTGGGCAGTGATGCGCCTCATCGTCGCCGGAGGCCTCGCGATGAGCCTGGGCCTGGGCTTCGCGGTCTGGACCAGCCGTCGCGAAGAGGTTCTGAAGGCCCGGCAGCAGGCCGAGGCGCTTCTGGCTGGGCGCGCGGAGATGGAGCGGCTCCTCGGCGGGCTGCCCGCGTTGGTGTTCCTGCGGGAGGTCCGGCCCGACGGGTCCTCCCAGCGGATCTATCTCGGCGGTGATGTCGCGCGCGTCACCGGCCTGACGCCGACCGAGGCGGCGCGCAGAACGTCCGTGGGCAACCTCACGGAGATGCTCAATGGGAACCTCGCGGCCGTGGCGCGAGACGGCGCCGGGACGTGGCAATGGGAGATCCCCTCGCCGGACGGCGCGCGGCGGTGGTTGTGGACCCATGCTCGGGTGCTGGAGCGCCGGCCCGATGGTGGCGCGGAGGTGGTGGGCTATGTCCTGGACATCACGGCGCAGCGCGAGGCGGAGGCACGCGCGATCGCCGCCGGCCGTATGGCCTCGCTGGGTGAGATGGCTACGGGCCTCGCACATGAGATGCGGCAGTCGCTGCAGAGCATCTCCCTCGCGGCCGAGATCGCGCAACTCGCGGCCCGGGGCGCTGACGCGGCGAAGGTGGAGGACCGCCTGGAGCGCATCGTCGAGCACACGCAGCGCGCGTCGGACCTGATCGAAAAGCTCCGCCGGTTCGCGCGCGGCGCCGATGCCGGCCACCGGATGGAACCGGTGCCGCTGGCCGAGGTGGTCGAGACGGCGCTGAACCTTTCTCGCGGCATGCTGCTCGAGGCCTCCATCAGCGTGGACCTGGCGCTCGGTGACCCGGCGCCTACCGTGCGGGGGCAGCCGGTTCTTCTCGAGCGGGTCCTGATGAACCTGTTGCTGAACGCACGCGACGCCCTGGCGACCCGACCCGCCGGCCTGCCCCGGCAGATCCGGATCGCGACGGCGCCGGCACCGGAAGGGTGGGTGCGGCTGACGGTTGCCGATACGGGCGGGGGAATCGCCCCGGAGGTGGCGGCGAGTCTGTTCGAGCCCTTCGTCACCACCAAGGGCCCGGACAAGGGCACCGGTCTTGGTCTTTCGATCTGCCATGGCCTGCTGAAGGGCATGGGCGGCGGCATCGAGGCGCACAACGAAGCTGAAGGCGCCGTGATCACCGTCACCCTCGAAAGCGCTTCGACGAGCGGGCAGATTTCCGAGCACACTCACCAGGAGCCAGCCTGCTGATGCGGCTTGGGACAAAAGTGGGTCAGCGCCCCTTTCGTTTCCTTGCATGAAGCGTTGGCATCGACTGCGAATAACCATAGGCAGTTGGGCCATACCTCCCGATCGACGGCATGGGTCGCCGTCCGTACACGGTTCCGGCAGGCCCCAAGCGCCATCGTGAGACCCGGTCGTACCACCCTCCGTGCCAACAAGGCTGAGACAAACAGAGGTGGCCTGGGAAATTCGGACAGGCCGATAACTGGATTTCTTGCCTGACAGCGGCGATTCTGCCGCAGATCAGGAGAGACCATGGCGAAGCGAACCCGCCGGACGCACAGCGCCGGCTTCAACGCGCAGGTGGCGCTGGCGGCCATCAAGGGCGAGAAGACACTGGCCGAACTGGCCAAGCTGTTTGACGTGCACCCAGCCCAGATAGTCGCCTGGAAGGCGCAGTTGCAGGAGGGTGCTGCCGGCGTTTTCGGCTGTGGCCCAGCTGCCGCCGAGACGGCGCCGTTGGTCGATCTGAAGCTGCTGCATGCGAAGATCGGGGAACTGACGCTGGAGAAGGATTGTTTGTCCGGCGCGCTCGAGCCAGCCGGCCTGCTGAGCGCAAAGCGATGATCGACCGCGGCAATGTCGTGCCGTTGACACGGCAGGCCTCGCTGCTGCGCCTCAGCCGGAGCAGCGTCTACTATCTGTCCCGTCCGGTGCCTCCAGCGCGGGTGGCGATCATGCATCGGATCGACGCGCTGCACCTGGAGCACTCCTTCGCGGGCAGCCGGATGCAGCGCGATCGGCTGCGGAGGGAAGGCATCACGATCGGCCGTCTGGCGGTGGCGACACTGATGCGGCGGATGAGCATTGAGGCGCTGTATCGGCGGCCGAACACGTCCAAACCGGCACCTGGGCACAAGATCTACCCGTATTTGTTGCGTAACCTGGTGGTGGGTCGGCCAACCAGGTCTGGGCGATGGACATCACCTACATTCCGATGGCACGGAGCTTCGTCTATCTGGCGGCGGTGGTGGATTGGTTCAGCCGGCGGGTGCTG
>CANJXD010000654.1 GCA_947478535.1 Acetobacteraceae bacterium | reverse complement strand
TGTGGACAGCGTGGACGGGCTACGCCCGCCCTCGCTGACCACAGGCCCATCAGCAGCGTCAGAATGATCGATCTTTTTCATACTGGACATCATCGTTCCGGTCTCTCCTCGGACAAATGGGTGTCCAGAGAAAACGGGTGCAGCTCAAGGATGGCAACGACATCCTGCGCGGGCAGGTCGATGCAGACACGCTATTTGGCGGCGATGGGGCTGATCTGCTCGATGGTGGGAGCGCCAATGACTGGTTGGATGGCGGGCCTGGCAATGATTCTCTGCTGGGTGGGGCGCACCGCGACACGCTGCTCGGCGGTTTCGGCGCGGATACCGCGGATGGCGGCGCGGATGATGACAGCATCCTCGGCGGCGACAATGACGACCGGCTCCTGGGCGGAGACGGCCTCGATACCCTCGAGGGCGGCGCAGGGAATGACATGGCGGATGGTTCCAATGCGGAAGACCGCCTGAGTGGCGGAGAGGGCGCTGACACGCTGGACGGGGGAGCGGGGGCCGATACCCTGGATGGCGGCGCCGGGGATGATGTTGTCTTCGCCGACAGCGAGGCGGATCTGTGGATCGAGCTCCCGGGCGGCGGCACGGATGAACTCGTCATCGGCTGGTCCCTGGCCATGCCGGATGGCTTTGAGCGCCTGCGCCTTCGCGCCGGAAGCGGCGCCTGGGCACTGTCAGGCTCCGAGCGCGCCGATGGGCTTTTCGGCAACGAGGCCGCGAATACGCTTTCCGGCGCCGGCGGCGATGATCTGCTCGGCGGAGACTCTGGGCATGACCTGCTCAATGGTGGCAGTGGCGCGGACACCCTCGCCGGAGATGGGGGGGGCGATACGCTGTTGGGCGATGGTGGCGCCGATGCCCTGGAGGGTGCCGATGGCGACGACAATGTGCTGGGGGGAACAGGCGACGATACCCTGGCTGGCGGTAATGGCGCTGATCAGCTGATCGGCGGGGACGGCAACGACCGCCTTCTTGGCGGCGCTGCAACTGACCGGTTGGAGGGAGGGGCGGGCGCCGACCTCCTGGCTGGGGGGGATGACGAAGATCAAGTCCTGGGGGGCGAAGGGAATGACCTCGCATCAGGCGGGCTCGGCAATGACGGCCTCGATGGAGGACCCGGGGATGACACGCTTGCAGGCGGCGGCGGCGGTGATTCGCTGGTGGGCGGGTTCGGCGGGGATTGGCTGGAAGGAGGTGAAGGGGGTGACACGCTCGACGGAGGAGAGGGCGCCGACCAACTCCAGGGCGGGCCGGGCGATGACTATCTGCTCGCGGGGGCGGGGAGCGGCGACGTGCTGCGAGGCGGCGCTGGCGCAGACACGCTGCACGCGCTTGGCGGGCGGACGTCATCCTGGCTGATTGGGGGGATGGGAAACGACGCCTATGTCATCGATACCGGCGCGGATGCGGTCGTGGAGGAGGACAACGCTGGCGCCGACACCGTCTATGCCAATGGCGAAGGCGGTGGCTACGCCATGCCGGCGGGGGTCGAGGACCTGATGCTGCTGGGAGCCTTGATCGTCGGGCGGGGCAACGACCATGCCAACCGGCTGACCGGCAATGCCTTCGCCAATCTGCTGTTCGGTGGCGGTGGCGCGGATACGCTTCTCGGCGGGGAAGGCGCGGATACGCTCTCGGGCGGGGCAGGGGCCGACGTATTTGTGCTGGATGGTGGCGGTGCGGTCGATGTCATCCGCGACTTCGATGCAACGCAGGACCGCTTGGCGCTGTTCAATCCGGCCCAGGCAGCCGCGTCGACCTTGCTGGCGGCAGCCGCATCCGAGCCGCTTGGTACTTATCTATCGGTGGGCGGTGGCGTCCTGCTGCTCGGCGTTTCCTTGGCCGAACTGCGGCTATCCGGCACCGATTGGCTATGATGCCCGCCCCGTCACCGAGCCCTTTCAGCGCACCATGTCGCGATAGGCATGCCAGGTGGCGTGGCCGACAAGGGGCAACACCAGGGCAAGGCCCAGGAAGAATGGAACCAGGGCCATCGCCGTGAACACGACGATCAGCCCGGCCCAGAGCGCCATGGCGCGCCAATTATCCGCCGCGGCCTTCACCGAAATCGCGATCGCCTCAAAGGCCGAGACGTCCCGGTCGATGATCATCGGAATCGAGACCACGGAAACCGAGAAGGCCACGCAGGCTAGGACGAAGCCGAATCCCGTGCCAAGGATCAGGAAGGGCAGAAGGTTGTCGGAGCGCAGCATGGCGATGGGCAGGGTCTCGATGGCCGGCGAAAAGCCAAGACCGAAGAAAACTGCGAACAGAAGCCCTGCGATTCGCACCCAGAACAGGTGCACCAGCAGCAATACGGCGCCAATCAGCGCGAGTTGCGTGCCGTTGCGTCGGAAGGCGAGGGCGCAGCGCAGCAGCGTGACTTCCTCCCCCAAGGACCGGAGTCGGCTCGCCTCATAGAGGCCGGCACCGAGCAGGGGTGCCACCAGGAAGAAGCCCGCGGTGGCAGGCAAGACCGCCCACGCGACGCCAGCCTGCAACAGGAGCACGACGAGTGCCCAGCCAGCCAGCACGACTGTTCCGCCATAGAAGAAGCCCACATGGGGCATCGCCATCAGATCCTGCCAGCCGGCAGCCAGCCAGACCCAGGGGCGATCCTTAGGCACCAGATGAATGCGTACCGGCGCTGCCGCCGGAGCCGTCGCTGTGTCGCTTGTCATTCAGCGCTTCCCGTTACGTCGGACCGATCCTCGACGGTTATATTAGCGCCGTCGTCCCCGCGCTCCAATTGATCCGCATCAAGGACGCCCAGCATGGGAAGGCGTCATCTGTCCCTACCGCGCCGGTCTGATCGCGACCGTGGCGCGCGCAGGGGAGACTGACGCGATGGCTGTAGCAGGCTACGCCGCCGACGGGGCCGGAACGGCCACGTATGTGCGGCCCGAGCCGTATGTGGAAGGTCCGATCCGGGCTTTCGCGATAGCGACCATGTTCTGGGGAGTCGTCGGCTTCCTGGTAGGCGTCGTAATCGCTTCGCAGCTGGCTTGGCCGCTGCTGAACCTCGACCTCGAATGGACCACGTTCGGCCGCTTGCGGCCCGTCCACACGAGTGCCGTGATTTTCGCCTTTGGTGGAAACGCGCTTTTCACGACGAGCCTTTACGTCGTCCAGCGCACTTGCCGGGCCCGCCTCTTCGGTGGAGAGCCAATGGGCTGGTTCCTGTTCTGGG
>CANJXD010000653.1 GCA_947478535.1 Acetobacteraceae bacterium | reverse complement strand
GGAAGCCGGCTTCGGCCGTGGTCGGCACGTCCGGCGCCATCGCCTGCCGCACCGGGGAGGTGACGGCGAAGGCGCGCAGGCGATTGTCCCGGATATGTTCGACATTCTGCGGCAGCGTGTCGAAGGACAGCGGGATCGCGCCGCCCAGCAGATCCGCCTGCATCGGCGCGCTGCCGCGATAGGGGACATGGGTCAGTTCCGCGCCGGTGCGCTGGCTGAAGGCTTCGCCGAAGATGTGGGCGACCGAGCCGGCGCCGGAGGAGCCAAAGCCAGGCGGAGTGCGCTGCGCCTTGATCCAGGCGACGAGGCCACGCAGATCCGTCGCCGGGACCAGGCGCGGATTGGCGACGATGACCAGCGGCGTCGCACCGATATAGGCAATGTGGGTGAAGCCGGCGACCGGGTCATAGGTGACGGAGGGGTAGATCGGCGGCGACATGACGATGGGCGCGGTGTTGGAGAGCATCAGCGTGTAGCCATCGGCAGGCTGCGCCGCGACATGGGCGGCGCCGAGGGTGCCGCCGGCGCCGGGGCGGTTATCCACCACCACGCGCTGCGGAAGGCGCTGGGAGAAGGCGTCGGCCAGCACCCGGGCGACGATGTCGGAGGACCCGCCTGGGGGGAAGGTGACGACGATGCGGATCGGCCGGGCGGGCCATTCCCCGCCGGGGGCGGCCCCGGAGGTTTGCGCCTGAGATGCGGCGGGAGAGCCCACGAACAGGGCGGCAGCTGCCGCGAAAACGGGCAAAAGGCGACGGCGCATGGGGAGGTTCCTCGTATCCGGGCGCTCCTCCGCAATATCTGTGCCGGGGGCGGCCGGAAATGGGGAGATTGAGTGGAAGTTCCAGAGAAAAATCCAAAGAAATCGGCAGCAAAAGTAAATGTAGCGGAGGTAATCAACTAACGCTGGAATGGGCGGCGGGCAGGGCGCATGATGGCCTCATGGCCCCGCCCTCCCACGGGGCACCCGCCGCTCCTCCGGGGCGGTGGATGCCTTTTTCATGCCCTGTCGCCTTGCCCTCCTTGGTCCTGCTGACCAGCGATGGCTTTTTCTTTACCGGCTTGCGGTAGACGGAACGCAGTATGGCAGGCGGTATCTCGATCCATGCGGTGGATGTAGCAGAAGGCAAGACCGGCCAAGGCATGCAGGTTGAGGTGTTCCGCCTGCTCGATGACGGTACACGCCGCCTGATCGCCGAAGGCCGAATTGGCGAGAACGGAATGCTGGACCACCCGATCGCGCAGGGCCTCGGCGTCGAGGAGGGCGTGCATGAGGTGATGTTCCACCTGCGCGAATTCTTCGCCGCGAGGGACAATCCGCCGCCGCCTTTCCTGGACCTCGTGCCCTTCCGCTTCCGGGTCTTCGACGCGGCGCTGCACTACCACCTGCCCATCAAGTTCACGCCCTGGGGCTTTTCGCTCTACCGCGGGGCATAGCCCGCCAGCTGGAATCGGCCATCGCCGATTAAGCATGGGCCGATGCCGCCATGGAGGCTTCGCGAACTCGCCCCCTGCTGGCACCATGCGGCCTCCGTTCTGAGGAGCCGAGGATGTCGGGACCGTCGCGCCGTGATCTGTTGGTTGGCAGTTGCCTGTCAGCCGCCATGCCGAACCTCGCCCTCGCGCAATCCACGTTGATGGTCGGCGGCCAGCCCTGGCCGAACCGCCCGGTTCGCATCATCGTCCCCTTCCCCGCCGGCGCCGGCACCGACGTCCTCGCCCGTGCCTATGGCCAGAAGCTCAGCGAGGCCTGGGGCCAGGCGGTGGTGATCGAAAACCGCGCCGGCGCGGCAGGGGTGATCGGCACCGAGGCCGCCTTCCGCGCGCCGAAGGATGGCTACACGATCCTGATGGCCAATTCCTCCGTCCTCGCCATCGGCCCGGCCATCAACCCCGTCCTGCCGTATGACCCCGTGAACGGCTTCGACATGGTGGCGCTGGTGGGGTCGAACGACAATGCGCTGACGGTCCGCACGGCGTCCCCGCATCGCAGCGTGGCGGATGTGATCGCGGCGGCAAGGGCTCGACCGGGGGAGATGACCTATGCCTCCCCGGGCTCTGGCACCTCGGGCCATATGGCGGCAGAATTCTTCAAGCAGATGGCGGGGATCGACCTGATCCACGTGCCCTATCGCGGCACACCCCAGGCGCTGACGGATGTGCTGGGCGGGCAGGTCGACATGTCCATGCTGACCATCAACGCCGTGGTCGCCGCCGTCCGCAACAACCAGGCCCGCGCCCTGGCCGTCACCGGCCGCACGCGGGACCCCCTGCTGCCCGAGGTGCCGACCCTCGCGGAGGTGGGCTTCCCCGCCTATGAGGCGAGCGGCTGGCTCGGCTTCGTGGTGCCCGCTGGCACGCCGCGGGAGATCACCGGCTTCATCGCGCAGACCACACGGCGCATCGCCGCGGATACCGCCTTCACGGACCGGATCGCTGCCGCCGGCATCCGCCCCATCATCAGCACGCAGGAGGAATTCCGCGCCATCCTGGCACCGGAACTCGCGCGCTGGCAGGACGTGGCGCGGCGCGCCGGGGTGAAGCCGGAATGAGTATGCTGACGCGAGAGGAAGTGGCGGGGACGCGGCATGCGATCTCCGCTGGGCACTACCTGGCGAGTGCGGCGGGCTTCGCCATCCTGGAAGCCGGCGGCAATGCGGTGGATGCGGGCGTCGCCGCCGCCATTGCGCTGACGGTCCTGCATCCGGACCTGGTGGGCTTCGCCGGTGTCGCGCCCATCGTCCTGCGGATGGCGGATGGCACGGTGGAAACAGTGGCCGGCGTTGGCCCCTGGCCGCGCGCCACCATCGCCGATCACTTCCAGCGGCACCATGGCGGGAAGATGCCGCCGGGGATCCTGCGGACGGTGGTGCCGGCCGCGCCCTGCGCCTTCATCACCGCCCTGCAACGCCACGGCACGATGGGCTTCGCGGAGGTCGCGGAAAGCGCCATCCGCTACGCTGCCGATGGCTTCGCCGTGCATGCGCTGCTGGCGGAGAACCTCGCCGCCCATGCCACGGAATATCGCCGCTGGCCGGCCAATGCGGCGGTGTTCCTGCCCGGTGACGCGCCGCCACCGCGGGGTGCGCGCTTCGTGCAGGCGGACCTCGCCGGTGCGCTACGGCACATGGCTGATGAAGAACGCGCGGCACGGGCAGGCGGGGCGGATCGCGTGGCTGGGCTGGAAGCGGCGCGGGATGCCTTCTATCGCGGC
>CANJXD010000652.1 GCA_947478535.1 Acetobacteraceae bacterium | reverse complement strand
GGTGATGTTCGGCGTCGGGCCGGGCGCCTTGCCCTCCGACGCGTTCATGATGGGCATCCCTGTTTCCAGGCAGCGCGACCGGAGGGAGGAGGCGCTTGACGTGCTGGTCCCCCTGTTGCGCGGCGAGCAAGTGACCAAGAAAGCCGACTGGTTCGAGCTCAACGAGGCGCGCTTGCAGATGTTGCCGTACAGCCGCCCGTCGGTGCAGATCAGTGTGGCCAGCCAGGTGTCGCCGTCCGGCGCTACTGCGGCCGGGCGACATGGTCTTGGCCTGCTGTCAATCGGGGCGACGCAGACCGGTGGCTTCAACGCGCTGACCTCGAACTGGGCGATTGCCGAGCAGCAGGCGCGCGACAGCGGCACCAGCGTCGATCGCGACCAGTGGCGCCTGGTTGGCCCGATGCACATCGCGGCGACCAGGGAAGAGGCGCGCGCGCAGGTGCGTGCCGGGCTCGACAAATGGCTGTATTATTTCCGCGAGGTCGCCGCGCTGCCGCTGGCGCCCACCGACGGCTCCGATCCGGTCGATGCGATCGTTGACTCTGGCATGGCGGTGGTCGGTACGCCGGAGGATGCGGTGAAGCAGATCGAGCGGCTGCGCGAGCAATCGGGCGGGTTCGGAGCCTTCCTGTTGCTCGACACCAACTGGGCCGAATGGGACAACAAGAAGAAATCCTACGAGTTGATCGCGCGCTACGTCATGCCGGAGGTGAACGGCATGAACGCCAATCGCCGGACGTCGATCGAATGGGCGGCGGCCAACCGGCCGCGGTTCATCGGCGAGGCACAGGCGGCGGTCGGGGCGCGGCTGGCCGAGCATATCCAGCAGAAAGGCACGGAGAATATCCGGCCCGAAATCCTCGCCGCGATGGGCCTCGACAAGAAGGCGGAGGCAGCGGAATGAGCGGCGCACAGGCCAGTGGCCGCAAGTCTATCTTCATCACCGGCGCAGCATCGGGCATGGGGCTGGAGACGGCGCGGCTCTTCGCTGGCCAAGGCTGGTTCGTGGGCGGGCTGGACGTCAACGGTACGGGGCTGGCGCGGCTCGAGGCGGAGCTTGGGGTGGAGAACTGCCTCGTCCAGCGGCTCGACGTCACGGATCGCGAGGCGTACCGGGCGGCACTAGATGCGTTCGCGGCGGCGACCGGCGGCAAGCTGGACGTGCTCTACAACAATGCCGGCATCGGCCGCGGTGGGCCGTTTGCGGATCAGCCGTGGGATGACGTGCTCGCGGTGGTGCAGGTCAATTTCGTTGGTGTGCTGACCGGCATCCACCTCGCCATCCCGCTGCTCAAGGCGACGCCGGGGTCGATGTGCTTCACCACCTCCTCGTCCTCGGCCACTTACGGCATGCCGATGATCGCGGTCTATTCGGCGACCAAACATGCCGTGAAGGGGCTGACCGAGGCACTGGCGATCGAGCTGAAGCCGTTCGGCATCCGGGTTGCCGACGTTCTCCCGGCGCTGATCGACACGCCGATCCTTCCCGAAGGCGCGGCGGCGGCTGCGCCGAAAGCAGGTGTGTTTCGGGCGATCCCACCACGCGAAGTGGCGGAAACGGTCTGGGAGGCGTATCACTCCGACCGCCTCCACTGGTATGTTCCGCGCGAACTGGTTGCGCTGGATCACATGGCGACGCTGGAACCCGAGCGGACGCGCGACGAGATGGCGGCAGGGCAGATTTTCGCGATTATCGATGCGCAGGTCGCGGCAGCACCCCCGGCGCCGATCGGCGCCACTGCTGGGTAATCGAGTCCGCGACATAGGCGGCCGGGCAAGTCCGGTCTGGCCGTTCAGCCGCGTTTCGCCCGTATTGGACGCATCAAATCATGTTCAAGTTGTTGCGCCTGGTCGAGGCGACTCTACATCAACCAATGACTTAGATCTGGCGAAATCGATGAGAAAAACGAAAATATCTCGCCGGATGAGGATGAGGGATACTTCGGCCGTTCCCTAGGTTAAGGGTGGTAGTGAGGGGCGGGCGCATCGAGGCAGTATGGACCTATGTCTCGAACCCGGCGGTCAGCGGATGGACACGTTGCACCAAATGCAGGAGCTGCTTCAGCAGTTGCTTGGCGCCGCCGATCAGCTGAACGAGAGTTTGTTGGCGGTGCATATCTGCCACGCGCTGGACCAAGCCGAGCAATCAATCCGCCAAGCGAGCGCCTCTGCCGCCTGACGCTGGCGGCGAGGGGGTAACAATGGCTGATGACGCATTGGCCGAACTGGCGCGTGCGATCCTTGTTGTGCGGCAGGATAGGCGGCGCGACCTACCGCCCGAATTGTTCGGAGGTGAATTGGCCTATGAGTTGCTGCTCGTATTGTTCATCGCCGATTCGCACGGGCGCCGGTTGACCGGCAGGACGGCGCTGGAGGGAGTGGGCGGCCAAGCTCAGATCGGGCGGCGGTGGATCGAATATCTGACGCGCGAGGGGCTGATCATCGGTGATGGGGACGGAAATCTCGATGATACGTTGACCCTGACGCCCCGCGCATTGAACGCCCTTGAGCGCTGGCTGGCCGATGCCGGCACCACCCTGAACCCGGCGCCCAGCGCCACGGCGGAATCGCAGTAGCGCGGCGACAGCGCGTGTCACGCCGCGCGCAGCATGTCCGCTGCTGCGTCCAGGCCGAGGCGCTGCATCAGTTCGGGCCGATCGGGCCCGGGCTGGGGCGCATAGGCATTCGCGTTGAGACGCCGCCCGCGTGCCCAATAGCCGAGCACCTTGCTGAAGTTCTTCGGCTTCTTGAGCCAGGCTTCGGGATGTTCGAGCATGTGGAAGCCGCGCATCATCGCGCGCATCAGCCGCAGGTCGGAACGCGCCGCGACAGTGATGCCGTCATCGACAAAGCTTTTCGCGAGACGGGCCTTCAGCCGCGGGCGGTGCGCCGGGGTGAGTGCGGCGCGCGCGCGGCGGATTGCCGAGCGATCCTGCTTCAACATCAGATCGTAATAGGGCCTCACCTCGGCCTGGATGCCGGCGTCATAGGCAAGCACGCGCAGGTGCGGGTTGGTGCTACCGTCAAGCGCCCGCCGCAGCACACCGGCGCTGACAGCGGCCAGCGAGCAGCCGCGGCCATAAAGCGGGTTGGTGCGGACCAACCCGTCCCCAATTGCGAAGAAGTTGAGCACCGCCGGTTTCCCCTCATGGACGAGCGAGCGCCAGCGGCTGTGCAAGTCGCCCATGCCGATCACCTTGCCGACCGGTTCCGATCGCGTC
>CANJXD010000651.1 GCA_947478535.1 Acetobacteraceae bacterium | reverse complement strand
GGCGCTCGGCCATGAGACTCGGGCGGCAGATCACGCCGCCTCCCATCGGATCGCCGTGAATTCCTTACCACCCTCGCCCTCCGGGGTTGGACGGTGCGACTCTCGCGCTCAACCCCACCGCCGCCGGACATTCCGGCAGCGGTGGGCTCGAAGGTCAGAGCCAGAGGAAGTCGGTGCTCGACAGTGACGCCAGGCTGACGCCGGTCAGCGTCATCGCGATATCCGCAGTGCCGTCGCCATCGACATCGACCGAGAGCAGTTTGGTGGCGTCGTTAAAGCTGGCCTCCGAAGCGCCCATCCCCGTCAGTGTCCCACTGCCGAGGAAGGAGAACATGCCCTGCTCCAGCCCCGAAAAGACCAGAAGGTCGGAGCCGGTTGCGAAGTCTGTGATCGTATCCCCCGCTGCGGCGGGCGAGTCGAGCGCGCTGCCGAAGATGAAGCGATCCACGCCAGCGGCACCGGTCATCGTATCCCGACCTTCGCCGCCGGTGATCTGATCAGCGCCACCGCCACCGGTCAGGCTGTCGTTGCCGAGACCGCCGATAAGGCGGGTGGCGAGCGCGTCGGTCACCGTGATCGTGTCCGCCGCCGTGCCGCCGATGACCTGCTCAACGCCATCGACGGAGACCGTATTGGCGCCCGCCGAGGAGAGGGTGAGGCTATCGACGCCGTTACCAAGGCTGATTGTGCCCGATGTCTGGGCCGCCCCGAGGGTGATGACATCCGCCCCCGTGCCGCCGGTGATCGTTTCCGCCGAGGTGACGGTGATGGTGTTGGCACCATTCGCCAGGGTCAGTTCATCGGTCCCGGCGCCGAGGCGTAACCGTCGTCTGGCACCCACCTTGCGGCGCGGGCTGCTGATGGTGCGCTGTCACGGCTGATGTCGCGGTGGGGTTTGGGATGGAGATCGAGGCGGAGGCTGTGAGCGCCCATACGAGAAGTCGTATGAGCGCACGTCGCGAATTGGTGGAGGTAGTGACCCGCGGCGAGCGGCGCCGGGCCTGGTCGGTGGAACAGAAACGCCTGATTGTCGCTGAGGCGATGCAGCCGGGTGTGACGCCGACGGAGGTGGCGCGCCGCTGGGGTATCGGCACGGGTCTGCTCTACACGTGGCGGCAGCAGTTCTTCTCGGGGGAGCTAGGCGAACCGCCGGCGCCAGCCTTCGTCCAGGTCAGCCTGGCTGCGCCGGCAGAACCTGAGGCCGCGCCACCACATCCGTCTACCGTCAAAGCCGGCACGGCACCGGCGGCTGGCCAGATGGAGATCGCACTGCCGGGCGGCGCAGTCGTGCGTGTCGGCGCCGATGTGGACGGGGCCGCGCTGCGCCGTGTGCTCGTGGCGCTGGCGGCGCCATGATCGGCCCGGCACCAGGGGCGCGCATCTTCCTGGCCTGCGGCCACACCGACATGCGTCGCGGCATGGATGGGCTGGCGGCATTGGTGCAGCAGTCCTTCGGCGCGGATCCCTTCGTCGGCGCTCTCTGGTTCTTCCGCGGCCGTCGCGGCCGGCTAGTGAAGTGCCTCTGGCACGATGGGCAAGGCCTGTGCCTGTTCGCGAAACGGCTGGAGCAGGGACACTTCCCCTGGCCGGTGACCAGCACCGGCAGCGTCGCGCTGTCGGCCGCGCAGGCCTCGATGCTGCTCGAGGGCATCGACTGGCGAAATCCGCAGCGAACCTGGCGGCCGAGCGCCACGTGATCGCCGCGCGGATGTCGATTTTGGCTTGCCGCGACACGGGCGCATCGGTGACGATTCCCTCGTGCCGGACGACATCCCGCAAAGCCCCGACGAGCCCGATGACACCGCCATGCTGCGCGCCGCGTTGCAGGCGGCGGAGGCGCGGATCGCGGCGCTCGAGCAGATCATCAAGGGCTTCCAGCGGGCCCGCTTCGGGCAGAGCAGCGAGCGCATCGAGGTTGGCCAGCTCGCGCTGGAACTCGGCCGCATGCCGGCACTGCCCGAGCCCGCGAACGACACGCCCGCCAAGCCCCGCGATTGCCAGGACCCCGGCCAGCGCCGACGGAACCGCGGCGCGCTGCCTTCCCATCTCGAACGTATCGAGGAGGTGCTCGACCTCCCCGACCAGGGATGCCCCTGCTGCGGGGTCGCGATGCGCCGCATCGGCGAGGATCGGTCGGAACGGCTCGACGTGGTGCCGGCGCAGCTGCGCGTCCGCGTCACCATCCGCCCGCGCTATGCCTGCCGGCGCTGCGAGGAGGGCGTGCACCAGGTCTCCACGCCAGCACGCGCCATCCCCGGTGGCCTGCCGACCGAGGCGCTGCTCGCCCAGGTGCTGATCGCGAAGTACGGCGACGGCCTGCCGCTCTACCGCCAGGCGGCGATCCTGGCGCGCCAGGGCATCAACCTGGACCGCTCGACGCTGTGTGACTGGGTCGCCAAGTCCTGTTGGTGGCTACGGCCGCTGCATGGGCTGATCCTCGCCCACATCACCGGCAACGCCAGGGTCTTCGCAGACGACACGCCGCTGCCGACCCTCGAGCGAGGCCTGGGACGGACCATGGACGGCCGGCTCTGGGCCTATGCCGTGGACGACCGCGCCTGCGGCGGCACCGGGCCGCCGGCGGTCGCCTACCTCTACGCCCCGGACCGCAAGGGCATACGGCCCGCCGCCCATCTCGCCAGCTTCCGGGGCGTCCTGCAGGTCGATGGCTATGCCGGCTTCAAGGCGCTGGAGAAATCGCGCAACGACGGCTCGGTCGTGCTTGCCTTCTGCTGGGCCCATCTGCGCCGGCGCTTCTTCGAGATCCATGCCGGCACCGCCTCGCCGATCGCGGCCGAGGCCCTGCTGCGCATCGGCAAGGTCTACGCCATCGAGCGCGAAATCCGCGGCCAACCGCCGCAGCAACGCGTCGCCATCCGCCAGGCCAGCACCGCACCACTCGTCGCCGCCATGCAGGCCCGGCTGCGGGCGCAGCTGAACCGCGTCAGCAGCGACAGCCCGCTCGCCAAGGCCATCCGCTACGGCCTGCGCCACTGGGCGGGGCTGGAGCGCTTCCTGGCCGACGGCCGGCTCGAGCTGGACACCAACATCGTGGAGCGGCAAATCCGCCCGGTGGCCGTGACCAGGAAGGCCGCGCTCTTCGCGGGCAGCGAGGGCGGCGGCGAGACCTGGGCGATCGCCACCACGCTGATCCGCACCGCCATCCTGAACGGCATCAACCCGCAGGCCTGGCTGACGGATGTGCTGGAGCGGATGGTCAGCG
>CANJXD010000650.1 GCA_947478535.1 Acetobacteraceae bacterium | reverse complement strand
CGCAGCGCGGGGGCGAGCGAGGTGGGGTCCTTGGTGAACAGGAACGGCGCGAAGATCGCGACGCACACCATCAACATGACCAGGGAGCCGCCGATGGCGATGGTCGGGTTGCGGCCGAGGAAGCCGATGAAGCCTTTCCGGGCGTTCACGGGGGGCATGATGTCCCCCATCGGCACGGCGGCGTTCATGCCGGGAGGGAGGGAGGCGGCAGGGCCGCCCGAAAGGGTCGCGGAGCTCAATACCGGATCCTCGGGTCGAACAGGGTGTAGGCCAGGTCGATCGCGAGATTGACCAGCACATAGACAAAGCTGAACAGCAGCACGACGCCCTGGATGACGGGGTAGTCCCGCCGCAGGATGGCATCCACCGTCAGGCGCCCGAGGCCGGGAATGGCGAAGACGCTTTCGGTGACGACGGCGCCGCCGATCAGCAGCGCCATGCCGATGCCGATCACGGTAACGATCGGCACCGCGGCGTTCTTCAGAGCGTGGACGAACAGGATGGAACGCTGCCCCACCCCCTTCGCCTTGGCGGTGCGGATGTAGTCCTGCTGCAGCACTTCCAGCATCGTCGCCCGGGTGATGCGGGCGATCAGCGCGATATAGACCGAGCCCAGCGCGATGGCCGGCAGGATCAGGTTCTCGATCCAGGGGAAGAAGCCGCGGGAGAAGGGCGTGTAGCCCTGCACCGGCAGCAGGTCCCATTCGAGCGCGAAGAAATACGCCAGCAGGTAGCCGACGACGAAGACCGGCACGGAAAAGCCCAGCACCGCGAAGGCCATCACGGCGCGGTCGATCATCGTACCCTGCCGCCACGCCGCCACGACGCCCATCGGGACCGCGATGGAAACGGCGAGGATCAGCGTGACGATCATGAGCGAAAGCGTGGGCTCGATCCGCTGCTTGATCATGGTGCTGACCGGCAGGTTGGTGAAGATCGAGACCCCGAGGTCACCCCGCGCGATATCCCAGACCCAGGCCCCGAACCGCACCAGATAGGAACGGTCGAGGCCCAGGCTGGCCCGGATGCGCTCCACATCGGCCGGTGTCGCCTGATCCCCCGCGATCACCGCGGCCGGATCGCCCGGGGCGATGTAGAGGAGAGAGAAGACGAACAACGCCACGATCGCCATGACGGGGATCGTCGCGAGTACGCGGCGAACGATGTAAGCGAACATCCGGGAGTGTTTCCTTCAGATCAGCTCTTGCTGACGCCCCAGGGGAAGGGAATCGGGCCCTTCACGATGCCGGAGACGTTGCTCCGCCACGCCTGGTACGACAGGAAGAAGCCGGTCGGCGCATAGACCACATTGTCCATCGCCGCGCGGTTGAGGCGGCCGATCACCGTACGCTCCTCCGCCAGCGAGTTCGCCGCCAGCCAGTTCGGCACCTCGGCCTCCACCGCCGGGACGTTCGGCCAGCCGAACCAGGCGCCATCGCCATTCGCGCGAACGGCGTTGTAGACGACCGGGTTGATGGCGTCGGCGCCGGCATGCCAAGTGTGGAACATCGACCAGCCGCCCTGGCCGGGGGGGTTCTTCACCGCCCGGCGCTGGCCGACCGTGCCCCAATCCGTCGCGACGAAATCGACGTTCATGCCCATGCGCTTCAGCAGGTCCGCCGTGACGTCCCCCATCGCCTTGGTGATGGGCTGGTCCTGCGCGACCACGCAGGTCACAGGCTCGTTGTTGTAGCCACCCTCGGCGAGCAGACGCTTCGCCAGGTCCATGTTGCGCGGACCCTTGAGGATGTCGCCGCCTTCTTCCGAGTAGAGCGGGGTGTTCGGCGTGAAGAAGCCGGGCAGCGGCGACCACAGCGCGCGGTCGGTGCCGACCAGCGCCGTCATGTAGTCTTCCTGGCTCAGCGCCGCCAACACCGCGCGGCGGATGCGCACGTCATTGAAGGGCTTGTGCAGGTGGTTCATGCGGAAAGCGCCGATATTGCCCAGCGGGTCGGCGATATCGACACGGATGTTGCGGTTGCGGCGCAGGACCGGCACGAGGTCCGTGATGGGGTTCTCCCACCAGTCGATCTCGCCGTTCTGCAGCGCGGCCGAGGCTGTCGCGGGGTCCGGCATGATGACCCACTCGACGCGGTCCACCAGCATGCGCTTGCCGCCGGCCAGCCAGCTCGCGGGCTCATCGCGGGGAACGTAGCCGTCATGCTTGGCGAAGACGGCCTTGGCGCCCGGCACCCATTCGTTCAGCACGATCTTCATCGGGCCGGAGCCGATGTATTCGTTGATCTGGGTGAAGCTGTCGAAGCGGGTCGCGATGCGTTCCGGCATGATGAAGCACATCGGCGTGGCGTTCTTGCCGAGCGCCATCTTCATCTTCGGGAACGGCGCCTTCAGCACCCAGCGGAAGGTCGTGTCATCGACCGCCACCAGTTCCTGGTTCAGCGCGCGCAGCAACTGGCCCATCGGGTCGCGCGGCATCCAGCGGATGATGGAAGCGACGACGTCCTTGGCCAGAACCGGCGCGTTGTCATGGAAGCGAAGGCCGGAGCGCAGCTTGAACGTCCAGGTCAGGCCATCGGAGGAAACGGTTTCCCCCTCCACCATCTGCCGCTGGGCTTCCAGCTTGTCATCGAAGCCATACAGCGTATCCCACACAAGGACAGCGGCGTTGCGGACGACGTATTGCGTGCCCCAGATGGGGTCGAAGTTCGCCAGATTGGCCTGCGGCACGAAGCGCAGCGTGCGATTGGCCGCCTGCGAATAGGCCGGGGCGGCAATGCCACCCGTCGCCGCCACGGCGCCTGCCGCAACGCCGGCCTTCATGAAGGACCTGCGATCCATTCTTTGACCCCCTGTCTCAGACGCCCTTGTTATGGGCAGACTGCCTTATCCCTGTGCTACGCGCCAGCACCCCACGACCGGGATATGGCCGGGGGGCTGGTAAACGCCTGAACCACAGCACGCGCCGTGCCAGAGGCGTTCCAGACGCGGCTGACCTCAGGTCTTGGCCATGTTCCAGAACACTGTGCTGGGCGTGCGGAAGGCGCCGGTGACGTTGCGGCGCCAGGCGCTGGGCTGCCAGTAAAAGCCCAGCGGCACATAGGGCAGCACCTCCATCGCGCGCCGGTTCAGCTCCACGCCGATGCGCCGGCTTTCGTCGGGCGACGCCGCATCCAGCCACTGCCCGCGCAGCGTCTCAATCCGCTCATCCGAAGGCCAGCCGAACCAGGCATCCGGGCCGTTGGTGCGCAGGAACAGGTGGATGGCCGGCACCTG
>CANJXD010000649.1 GCA_947478535.1 Acetobacteraceae bacterium | reverse complement strand
GGCGTGGCGCTCATCGGCTCGCGCCAGGCGCAGGCCTGGGCGACCATCGGCGGCGCCGCGGCGATCGGCCTTGATCGCGTGACAGGCAGCCTAACGCCCGGCAAGCGGGCGGACATCGTGCTGCTGCGCGGCACCGATCTGAATCTGTGGCCGATACATGACGCCGCGACGGCCATCGCCGAATTCGCCCATGCCGGGAATGTCGATACGGTGATGGTGGACGGCATCCTCCGCAAGCGCGATGGCCACCTGCTGGAGGACCCACGCCGCGTCGCAGCACTCCGCGATCGGCTCGCCGCCTCCGCCCGGCGGATCATGGCCGAAGCGGACGTCGCGCCCGGAGCGTCCTGAGGCGCGCCGCGCAGCGGCCGTCGCAGCAGGTCAGGAAACGCTTGGCGGCCCTTCGCCTGAAAGGGGCTTGCGCGCCGTCACCAGCACGTAGTCGAGCGCGCCATAGACCGTCGGCGCGTCGAAGGTGAGCAGAACGCGATAGGGCAGCCGGGCCGCCAGCGGCAGCCTTGCGAACAGCGCCGGATCGTCGCGCAGCGCCTGATGCCAGCCGGGGAAGATATGCTCGCCGATCGGCGTCACCGCCACGCGGTCGAACCCAGCCGCGCGCATGGTCGCCGCCAGCGGACCCCGGCGGACGGCGTTGGCGGCCGGCACCGCGAATTTGCCGGCGAACTGGCTCCAGGCCACCTCCTGCATCCGCCGGCGGAACCCATCGGCGTCGGGCGCGGCCCGGATGATGTCCGCCATCACGAGCCGCCCGCCCGGCCGCAGCACGCGGAACGCCTCGGCCAGGAAATCCGTGCGCGTCTGGAAATGGAAGGCGCATTCCACGGCGGTGACGATGTCGCAGCACGCATCCGGCAGCGGCATCGCGGTAGCGGAGCCCTCGATCAGCGTGATGCGCCCGGCCATGCCGCGGCGTTGCACCCGGGCCTGCGCCAGGCGCACCTGCATCGGTGTGATGTTGAGCCCGGTGATGTGCCGCGGCGAGAGCCGATCCATCCACAGCTTATCCTGATCGGCAAAGCCGAAGCCGACATCGACGACCTCGTCCTCGAGGCCCATCGTCGCCGCTTCCGCCACTAGTATCGCCAGGGCGATGCACGCCTCGTCGATGGTCCGCGCGGTCTTCCAATAGCCGAGGTTGAGGTAGAGCCCCCTCTCGGTGAAGGTGCGTGTGGCGAGCAGGCCATAGAGATCGCGCGCCGCCAGGCGCTGAAAGGGCGTGGTGGCCCACAGCGCAAGGCGCGCCGCATCCCCCAGGCGGGGCAGGCGGCCGCTCGGGGCCATCCTTGTGTCGCGCACGGCCGAATCTCCCTCCCACACCGCCCGCAGCATCCGCTTGCCGTGTACGCTGAGATGGGCGCCCGATCCGGCGTGCTAACCCACGGCTTCCACCGGACCGCCCTGCCCGCGGGGCGTGGCCCGTCAGCGGCCCGGCTTTGCCGAGCCGCCGGCCGGCACCGCGGGGCGGGCCCGTTCACCCTCCCGCTGTTCGGCGACCAGGGCGGCCCCGATTAACCCGGCATCATTGCCGAGTGCGGCGACCAGCAGCTGCGTCTTGCGGAGCAGCATGGGCCAGGTGAAGCTTGGCAGATGCGCCTGCACGCGCTCGAGCAGCGGCGTGCCGGCGGCCGAGACGCCGCCGCCGATCAGGCAGGCATCGAGGTTGAAGGCGTTGATCAGCAGCCCCAGCCCCTGGGCGAGGCGCCGGCACACGGTCTCGATCGCCGCGGCCGCGGCGGCATCCTCGCCGGCCCGGGCGAACAGCATCGCGACGTCCGGGGCATGCCGGGGGTCCCCGCCCTGCGTCACATAGGCCGCGTGAAAGGCGCCGATCGCTGCGAAATGCTCGAAGGTGCCCGGCATGCCGAGCCGGTTCTTCGGCCCATCGGGGTCGAGCACCATGGCGCCAAGCTCCGCGGGCTCGCCGCGATTGCCGGTGACGACCCGCTCCTCGATCACGATGCCACCGCCGATGCCCGTGCCGATCGTCACCAGCGCAAAGCGGCGGAAGGCGCGCCCCGCGCCCCGGTGCAACTCGCCCAGCGCCGCAGCCGTGCCGTCATTCTCCACCCAGACCGGCCGGCCGAGCCGCTGCGCCAGCAGGTCGCGCAGGCTGCCGCTGCGCAGGGCCGGTACGTTGCCGCCGCCATCGATCAGCACGCCGGTCTGCGCATCGGTGAAGCCCGGGGTGGAGACGCCGATGGCCAAAGCGCGATGCCCCGCCTGGGCTTCCACCGCCACGCAGGCCTGCGCGAGCGTGGCACTCAGCGGCCCGAGGGGCTGGTCGCGGTCGAAGGGCAGCGTCGCGCGGGCCAGGACACGCCCCTCGGCCACCAGGCCGAGCTTCACCGCGGTGCCGCCGATGTCGATCCCGAGGCAGGGGCTCATGGCACCGACGCCAGCTTGATGGACAGGTCGGCGGAGAGGCCCGGATAGCGCATCGCTTCGGGCGCCATGCCCCGCCGTTCGGCCAGCGCCACGGCGAGCCACTGGAAGGGGATGATCGCCGCGGCCAGGTCGAAGGGGGCCGCGGGCCAGGCGACACCCTCGCACCAGTCGAAGGCGGTGGCACGGCCTGTCAGGTTCAGGATGCGGATGCCGACGCCGCGCCCGGCCATGGCGGTGGCGATGCGCGCAGCCTCCTCCCGCTCGGCGTCGTCGCCCGCGATGAGCAGGCCAAGGCTGCGGGACGTCATGCCGTGCAGGCGACCATGCAGCGCCTCCTCCGGCTCGAAGGCGGCGGTGGCCAGGCCGGCGATCTCGGCGATCTTCAGCGACGCCTCCAGCGCGATGCCGAACAGGCGGCCCTGGCCGGTGACCATCAGGTAGTCCGCCGCGTCGAGCGTGGCGGCCAGGGCGGCGGCGGGCGCCGCCGTGCCGCCGACCACGGCCGCAAGGAGCGTGGCGTCGAATGGCGGCAGCGCGCGGCCGGCGCGATGCGCCACAAGGGCGATCAGCGCGCCGAGGCTCGCGGTGAAACCTTTGGTCTTGGGGCCGATCGGCTCCGGCCCGATAGGCAGCAGCAGGCGCGGCAGGGGCAGTAGCGCGATCGGGCTCGCGGCCTCGGCGGTGATCAGCAGGGTCGGCAGGCCGGCCGCCATCGCGGCCTCGGCGGCGGCCACGCTCGTGGTGCTGTGCCCGCTTTGCGACAGCACCACCACCAGGGGCCGGGTGCCGAGCCCGGTCCGCAGGGCCTGGAGGAAGGCGCCGGGACCCAGCACCT
>CANJXD010000648.1 GCA_947478535.1 Acetobacteraceae bacterium | reverse complement strand
GCCCCCCAGGTCAGGCCACCACCGATGGCTTCCATCAGCACGAGGTCCCCGGCCTTGATCCGCCCATCCCGCGTCGCTTCCGCCAGCGCGAGGGGGATGGAGGCGGCGGAGGTGTTCGCATGCCGATCGACCGTGACCACCACCCGGTCCAGCCCAAGGCCGAGCTTCCGGCCCATCGCCTCGATGATCCGGATGTTCGCCTGATGCGGCACCAGCCAGGCGACATCGGCCTGGGTCATGCCATTCGCCACCAGCGCCTCATCCACCGCGCCGGCGAGCTTGGTGACGGCGTGCTTGAACACCTCCCGCCCCGCCATGCGGACCACGCCGGTGCCGCCGGTCGAGCCAGCTCCGCCATCGACCGCCAGAATATCCCCATGCCGCCCATCGGCGTGCATATGGGTGGAAAGCAGTCCCTCGCCCGGCCCGGGATTGCCGGCGCGGAGAAACACCGCCCCCGCACCATCCCCGAACAGCACGCAGGTGCCGCGGTCGGACCAGTCCAGGATGCGGGAATAGATTTCCGTCCCCACCACCAGCACGCCGCGCGCCTTGCCGACCTGGATCAGCGCATCCGCCATGCCGAGAGCGTAGATGAAGCCCGTGCAGGCCGCTGCCAGGTCGAAGGCAAAGCCCCTGGTGACGCCCAGCCCGCCCTGGATACGCGCCGCGGTGGAGGGAAAGGCGCTGTCCGGCGTCGCCGTCGCGACGATGATGGCGTCCACCTCCGCCACATCGGCCCCGGCCTGCGCCAGCGCGGCGCGGCAGGCGGCGAGGCCCATGGCGGAGGCGGTTTCCCCAGCTGCCGCGAAGTGGCGCTGGCGGATGCCCGTGCGTTCCACGATCCAGGCGTCCGAGGTCTCAAGCCCCTTCTCGGCGGCGAGCTGGTCATTGGACACGGCCCGTTCCGGCAAATAGCCGCCGGTGCCGGCGATCACGGCGCGCATCGCGCTTGTCTCCCCCATCCCCAACGCACTCAGCGCGATGTCGCGGGGGTGCGCGGTGTTGTTTCCGAGAGCCGGGCGAGCCCTTCCCGGATGCTGTCATTGAAACGGTGCGTCACCATGTCCATGGCGACATCCACGGCATGCGCGAAGCCGACGCCATCCGTGCCGCCGTGGCTTTTCACCACGACGCCATTCAGGCCGATCAACACCGCGCCATTGTAGCGGCGGGGGTCCATCCATTCCCGCAGCCGGTCCAGCGCCGGGCGGGCCAGCAGATAGCCGAGCCGGGCGGGGATCGAACTGGTGAAGACCTGCCGCAGCAGGTCGCGCATCAGCTTCAGCGCACCCTCCCCGGTCTTCAGCGCGACGTTCCCGGTGAAGCCATCGGTGATGATCACATCGACCGTGCCGGCCGCGATGTCATGGCCTTCGACGAAGCCGCGGAAATAGGTGCCGAGGTAGCTGTCGCGCAGGATCTCCGCAGCCAGGCGGACGCGCTCATCCCCCTTCAGCTCCTCGGACCCCACATTCAGCAACCCCAGGCTCGGCGCCGTCAGGCCCAGCACGGCACGGGCGAAGGCGTCGCCCATGACGGCGAACTCCACCAGGTTCCGGGCATCGCATTGAATATTGGCGCCGAGGTCGAGCATGACGACATCGCCGCGCGCGGAAGGCCCGATCGCGGCCAGCGCCGGACGGTCGATCTCTGGCAGTGTCTTCACGACGATCTTGACCAGCGCCATCAGCGCGCCGGTGTTGCCGGCGGAGACGACGCCCGATGCCTCGCCCCCCGCCACCGCATCGATTGCGACGCGCATGGAGGACCCGCGGACGCGCAGCGCCGCAGTGGGCTTCATATCGCCGGCAATGGATTCCGGCGCATGCCGAAGGCTGCAAGCCTTGGCCGCGCGTGGACGGCGGGCAAGAAGTGCACCGAGGCGCACTTCATCCCCCACCAGGAGAAACTTCGCGTGCGGATGACGTTCCGCCGCAAGTTCCAACCCATCCAACACCGAATCAGGCGCGTGATCCCCGCCCATGGCATCGATTGCCAAGGCGAATTCACCGCTACCCGTGGCCATCGGGGCCCGAGCCATCGCCGTCAGAGCCTACGCCGCATTGGCGGATGCCCCTACGCGCGAATCAGACGCGAACAACGCCCTTGACGCTGTCGGCGGCCGCCACCTCGCGACCATCGTAATGCCCGCAATGCGAGCATACGTGGTGCGGGCGCTTGATCTCGCCGCAGTTGGAGCATTCGACGTGAGCCGATGCTGTCAGCGCCTCATGGCTGCGGCGCATGCCGCGGCGGGAGGGCGAAACCTTCTTCTTCGGAACGGCCATGGCGCCGAGCCTTTCACATCAACAATCTGAAAAGTAGCGGAGCCGGGCGCATTACCACCGCGAAACGGGGGGCGCAAGGCGCCCGCCGAAAACTGCCGTACCGCGTCTGGGATTCAGACTCGGCAGCCCTTCCTTATCAGGTCCGCTTCAACCGGGCCAGCGCTGCGAAGGGATTTGGCTTCGACGGCACATCGTCCACCTGCGCCTCCTCCTCCTCCTCGCCCTCCTCCGGCATCACTTCTGCCGGCAGGGCTGCGCCGGCGGCGCGGGGATAAGGGTCCAGCGCCAGGGCGAGTTGTTCGGCCACCACCTCCCCCAGATCGACCAGCCCGCCCTCGCTCTCGATCTCGTCGGGGCTGTCGGGGTCATCATCCTGGGGCGTGGCACCCTCAGGCAGGATGCGCAGTTCGACCGGTACCTCCACGAATTGCACCACCGGCTCCAGCGTCACGACGCAGGCTTGGGTGACCTTCGCCTCCAGCCCGCCACGGGCCCGCACGGCGCCGCCATGTTCCTCCACCAGCACCAGCTGCGCCCGCAGCCAGGACAAGCCCAGGATGTTGTAGCGGGCCGCCAGCGCCGCGCATTCCGCCGGGCTGGCACGCAGCTCCACCTCCCGCCGGTCGGGCCCCAACCGATGGGGGCGGGAGAATTCGAGCCTCATGCGGGGGCATCCTGCGTCATGGCCACCGCAGCGGGGGGAAACCCGATCTCCCCCTTCAGCAGGGCCGCCAGCGGCTGGCCCAGCAGCGCCGCCCGCACCGCCTTGGCGCGCACCCCCATCCGCGCCGGGCCGCCCACCGGCGGTTCGCCGCGCCAGACATTGCGCGCCAGCGCCGCTTCCAGCGTCGCGTCGTCCCCCGACTCCATCGCCGCCTCATAGGCGGAGGCGCGGCCATGGAAGGCTTCCCACATCGTCCGGACGCGCTTGCCGACGACCATGTCGCTCACCCCCATTTCACGGAGGTTGAT
>CANJXD010000647.1 GCA_947478535.1 Acetobacteraceae bacterium | reverse complement strand
GGGGTCCGTGCCATCGGTGCGGGCGGGGAAGAAGTGCGGGCCAAGGTCTTCATCCAGCGCGTCGATGACATCGCTGATCTTGAGGTCCTGCGTCGCGCCGAGGGCCTTCGAGAAATCCTCCCAGAAGGCGCGCATCACGGCGCGCCAATCGGCCCGGCCGCCGGAGATATCGTCCAGCTTCTCCTCAAGCCCCGCGGTGAAGCCGGTATCGACGTAGCGTTCGAAGAAGGCGACGAGGAAGGCGGTGACGAGCCGACCGCGATCCTCCGGCACGAAGCGCCGCTTCTCGAGCCGCACATATTCGCGGTCCTGCAGCACCTGCAGGATGGAGGCGTAGGTGGAGGGCCGGCCGATGCCGAGCTCCTCCAGCCGCTTCACCAGCGTTGCCTCGCTGAAGCGCGGCGGCGGCTGGGTGAAATGCTGGTTGGCGGCGACGGGGCCGCTCTTCAGCGGGTCCTTCTCCCGCATCGGGGGCAGGATCTTGCTGTCCTCATCCTCGGCGGCGCCGGCGGTGGCGATGCCGGCGCGGGCATCCGCCGCGCGGTCATCCTCATCTTCCCGATACAGGCGGAGGAAGCCGTCGAAGGCGATGACGGAGCCATTGGCGCGCAGGCGCGTGCGGCCGGAGGGCTCCGCCAGGTCGACCGCGGTCTGGTCGATCTCGGCGGATTGCATCTGGCTGGCGACGGCGCGCTTCCACACCAGCTCATAAAGCCGGCGCTGGCGTTCATCGAGGTAGCGGGCCACCTGTTCCGGCGTGCGGGTCACGTCGGTCGGGCGGATGGCTTCGTGGGCTTCCTGGGCGTTCTTGGCCTTGGAGGAATATTCGCGCGGCGCCCCGGGGATGTAGTCCGCGCCGAAGGTTTCCTTCACGTGGTCGCGGATGGCGAAGATCGCCTCCCGCGCCATCTGCACGCCATCGGTCCGCATATAGGTGATGAGGCCGACGCTCTCGCCGCCGATCTCGACCCCTTCATAAAGCTGCTGCGCGACCCGCATCGCCGCCTGCGCGCCCATGCCGAGCTTTCGTGAGGCTTCCATCTGGAGCGTCGAGGTGGTGAAGGGAGCCGGAGGATTTCTCCGCGTCCGCTTCTTCTCGACGGCGGCGACCGCGAACTTGCCGGCCTCGACGGCGGCCTTGGCCGCCATAGCCAGGGCTTCGTTCGGCAGGTCGAATTGTTCGAGCCGCTTGCCCTCATGGTGGGTCAAGCGGGCGGTGAAGCGGGCGCCGACGGGCGTCGCGAACTGGGCCTCGACGGTCCAGTATTCGCGGGCGCGGAAGGCCTCGATCTCCGCCTCCCGCTCACAGATCAGGCGCAGCGCCACGGATTGCACGCGCCCGGCCGAGCGGCTGCCCGGGAGCTTGCGCCACAGCACCGGGGAGAGGTTGAAGCCGACGAGGTAGTCCAACGCCCGCCGCGCCAGGTAGGCGTCGATCAGCGGCACGTCGAGTTGGCGGGGGTTCGCCACCGCGTGCTGGACGGCGCGCTTGGTGATCTCGTTGAAGGTGATGCGCTTGACGTCGATGCCCTTCAGCGCGCCGCGCCGGGCCAGCATGTCCTGCACATGCCAGGAAATGGCTTCCCCTTCGCGGTCCGGGTCGGTGGCGAGGAACAGGCGGCGCGCGCCCTTCAGCGCCTTGGCGATGGCGCCGACCTGGCGCTCGCCCCGCTCATCCGCCTCCCAATCCATGGCGAAATCCTCCTCCGGCCGGACGGAACCGTCCTTGGGGGGAAGGTCGCGGACATGCCCGAAGGAGGCGAGGACCGTGAAATCCCCGCCAAGATACTTGTTGATGGTCTTTGCCTTGGCGGGGCTTTCGACCACGAGGACGTCAGGCATTTTCTTCGGTTTGCTTTCGCGCGTTTGCGGCTTGTGCGGTCAGGGGGAGGACCGCACGACCCGGTTGCCGGGCAGGGCTTCCACCAGACCGGACAACTCCAGGTCAAGCAGGATGGCCTGCACAATTGGCGCCGATAGCTGGCAGCGGCGGACCAGATCGTCAACGCCTACCGGTGTCGGTCCAATCAATTCAAGCACTTTCGCACCCCCATCGGGGGCGGCACCGGGGGGGTCGGGCTCCGCCGAGGCCGGTTCGAACCTTGCCACAGGGGCATGGCGGGGGGCGAAAAGCGGCATCTCCCGCGGGGCTTCGGGCAGGAAGTTCAGGATATCCTCGGCCGTTTCGGTCAGGTGGGCGCCCTGGCGGATCAGGTCATTGCCGCCCCTCGCGCGGGGGTCGAGCGGGTTGCCGGGGACGGCGAAAACCTCCCGCCCCGCTTCCAGGGCGAGCCGCGCGGTGATGAGGCTGCCGGATTTCGGCGCGGCCTCCACCACCACCACGCCGAGGCACAGCCCCGCCACGATGCGGTTGCGGCGGGGGAAATGCCGGGCGAGGGGGGCGGTGCCGAGCGGCGCCTCGCTGACCACGGCGCCACCTTCGGCCGCGATGCGGAGCTGGAGGCCGGCGTTCTCGGGTGGGTAGGGCACATCAAGGCCCCCCGCGACGGCGGCGATGGTGGCACCATGGGCGTGCAGCGTCGCTTCATGCGCTGCCGCGTCGATCCCGCGCGCGAGGCCGGAGGTGACGGCGATGCCGGCATCCACCAGCCCCGCCGCCAATTGTTCCGCCACCCGGCGCCCGGCGGCGGAGGCCGACCGGGCACCGACCAGGCCGACCTGCCGCGCGGACAGCACGGCAATCTCCCCCAGCACCGCGAGCGCGGGGGGTGCGTCATCGAGCAGGGCAAGCAGGGCGGGATAGTCCGGGCCATCGAGGAAGATGAAGCGCCCCCCCATCCGGGCCAGCGCCGCCATCTCCCGCTCCACCTCACCGGGCGGCGGCGGGATGAGCGGCTTGCCGGTGCGGGCGGCGTGCTGGGGCAGGGCGGCGAGCGCGGCTTCCGCGCTGCCGTGGCGGGCGAGCAGGCGGCGATAGGTGGCGGGGCCGATGCCCTCGGTGCGGGACAGCCGCAGCCGCGCCAGATCTCCCCGTGCTATGACGCCGCTGGCCACCTGCGCTGGTCATCCCCGCTGCCGATACCACCTGGGATGGTGGTCGTTGCCAGCTTGATCGCGTGTGGCGTTAGAGGCAAGCGGCCCGTGGGGCAGGGGCGCAGGCGGGGATGGTCAGTCCTTCTTGCCGCCGAATTTCGGTTCGGTGCCGGCCAGCAGGCGCTGGATATTCGCCTTGTGCCGCCAGGTGATCAGCGCGGCGAGGCCGAGCGCGAAGACGGCCAGCTTCGCATCGCCGAACAGGATGGCGACGAACG
>CANJXD010000646.1 GCA_947478535.1 Acetobacteraceae bacterium | reverse complement strand
CGGAGCCTAGATGAGCAACCCGACCGCTGGTGGCGTCACATTCGAACACGTCAGCAAGCACTACGGCAAAGTGGCCGCCGTCGACGACGTCACGTTCACGATCGAGCCGGACACGCTGGTCACGCTGCTCGGACCGTCGGGTTGCGGCAAGACGACGACGCTGCGCCTGGTGGCGGGCCTCGAACTGCCGACCGGCGGGCGGATCGACATCGAGGGCAAGGACGTCACCGGCCTTGCCGCCGCCGAGCGCCGCATCGCCATGGTGTTCCAGTCCTACGCCCTGTTCCCGCACATGAACGTGCTGGAGAACGTGTCCTACGGCCTGCTCGTCAACGGCGCGCGCAAGGCCTCCGCCGAGGCGGAGGCGCAGGCGATGCTGAAGACGCTGGGCCTCGATGGCCTCGGCCAGCGCCTGCCGTCGGAGCTTTCGGGCGGGCAGCAGCAGCGCGTCGCCGTCGCCCGCGCGCTCGTGCTGCGGCCGAAGGTGCTGCTGTTCGATGAGCCGCTGTCGAACCTCGATGCGCGCCTGCGCCGCCGGGTGCGGGAGGATATCCGCGACCTGCAGAAGAAGCTCGACCTCTCCGTCGTCTATGTGACGCACGACCAGCAGGAGGCGCTGGCGGTGTCGGACCTCGTCTGCGTCATGCGCGCTGGCAAGATCGCGCAGATGGGCACGCCGACCGCGCTGTACGAAGACCCGGCGGACGCCTTCATCGCCGACTTCATGGGCGAGGCGAATGTCATCGAGGGCGAGGTGCTTGGCCCCAACAGCATCGCTCTCGGCGGCGTCGCGCTGGAGACGGTGATGCGGGCCCACCCGGTGGGGCCGGCGCAGATCGCGGTGCGGCCGGAATCGATCCTCCCCCAGCCCGAGGGCATGCCCGGCCTGCCTGGCCGCATCCAGCGCGCGGCCTTCCTCGGCCAGACGCGGGAATATGAGGTGCAGACGCCGGCGGGCGAGTTGTTCGTCGTCACCCCCGCGGCATCCCCGGCCTTCTCGGCCGGCGATGCGGTGTCCTGCCTCATGCAGCGGGTGATCCCGTTGCGGGGTTAACGCGCCACCATCGGCAGCCAGAGCACGTCCTCGATATCCTCGGCGCCGCTGGCCAACATCGCGAGCCTGTCGAAGCCCAGCGCTATGCCGGCGGTGGGGGGCAGGCCGGCGTCCAGCGCCGCGAGGAAATCCTCATCCACCCCCCAGCCTTCCTCACCCGAGAGGCGCCGGCGCTCCGCCACGTCACGCTCGAAGCGGGCGCGCTGTTCGACGGGGTCCGTCAATTCGTCGAAGGCGTTGGCCAATTCGATGCCGGCCACGAACAGCTCGAACCGCAGGGCGACGCGGGGGTCCGCCGGGTCTCGCCGCGCCAGGGCCGCCTGGGGGGCCGGCCAGTGCGTGAGGAAGGTGGCGCGGCCGCGGCCGAGCTTCGGCTCGATGTGTTCGAGGACCAAGCGGAAGAAGCTGTCCTCCCATCCTTCGTCCGCCCGCAACGCCAGGCCCCGCGCGGCGGCGGCTTCGTGGAGTTTTCCCGAATCCCCTTCCGCCGTCACGGGATCGACTGTCGCCAGCAGGTCCAGCCCCCGGCAGTGGCGGGCGAAGGCCTGCTGCATCGTCAGACGCTCCGCCGGGAGGGACAGGTCGCAGGTGACGCCGCCATGGGCGACGAGGCCAGGGCAGACGGAGCGCAGCAGGGCTTCGGTTTCCGCGATCAGCCCGTCCATCCCCATCCCCGGCGCATACCATTCCAGCATGGTGAATTCCGGGCTGTGGCGGGGGCTCGCCTCCCCATTCCGCCAGACCCGGGCGAGTTCGAAGATCCGCCCCGCCCCGCCCGCCAGAAGCCGCTTCAGCGCCAGTTCCGGGGAGGTTCTCAGCCACAGGGGCGTCGGCCGACCGACGCCGAGATGCGGCTCATAGAGGCTGGCGAAGGCACGGAGATGCACCTCCATCCCCGGCGCGGGCACGAGGGACGGCGTTTCGACCTCCGTATAGCCACGGCCGGCGAAGAAGGCGCGGACATCCTGGGTGAGCCGCGCGCGGCGGCGCAGGAACGGCAGGCGGGCCGCGAGACGGTCCGGCGACCAGGGCGGCGTGACAGGCATGGACGCGGACCCCGCATTGCGGTTTAGGGGGCCGCACCATGCCCCAGCCCCCCGCCCCGTCCAAACCCCCTCGCCCCCGCACGCTGCGGGATGCCACGGCGCTGGCCGCAGCCGGGCTGGTGCCGGTGGAGGCCGTCGCCGGGTTGGACCCGGTGGCGCGCCGCTACGCCGTGGCTGTGACGCCGGCGATGGCCGCGCTGATCGACCCCGCCGACCCCGCCGACCCCATCGCCGCGCAATACATGCCCCACCCCGCGGAGCTGTTGACGGCGCCGCATGAGCTGCTGGACCCGACCGCCGACGCGCCCTTCACCCCCGTGCCCGGGGTGGTGCATCGCTACCCCGACCGGGCGCTGCTGAAGCCGCTGCTCGCCTGCCCCGTCTATTGCCGCTTCTGCTTCCGGCGGGAGGTGGTGGGGCCGGAGGGCGGGCTGCTGACCGAGGCCGAGACCGAGGCCGCGATCGCCTGGTTCGCCCGCACGCCACAGGTGCGGGAAGTGATCCTGACCGGGGGCGACCCGCTGATGCTGTCCCCCCGCCGCCTCGGCTGGCTGCTGCGCCGGCTGGCGGCGATCCCGCACATCGAGATTTTGCGGGTCCATACGCGGGTGCCGGTGGCGGACCCCGGGCTGGTGACGCCGGCGCTGGCGGCGGCGATGGACCTGGAGAAGCCGCTGTATCTGTGCCTGCACGCGAACCATGCGCGGGAGTTTTCGGCGGAGGCCGGGGCGGCGCTCGGGCGGCTGACCAAGGCCGGCGTGGTGCTGCTGGGGCAGAGCGTGCTGCTGCGCGGGGTGAATGATTCGGTGGGCGCACTCGAGGACTTATTCCGGGCGATGCTGCGGCACCGGGTGAAGCCCTACTACCTGCACCAGTTGGACGCGGCCCCGGGGACGGCGCGCTTCGCGGTGCCGGTGGAGGACGGCCGCGCGATGCTGGCCACGCTGCGCCGGCGGATGAGCGGGCTGGGCTGGCCGACCTATGTGCAGGAACAACCGGCGGGGGCGGGGAAAGTGCCACTCGGGCCGAGCTGGGAGGTTGGGTGAAGAACCCTTTAGAATTTGAGCCGTGCTAAGTTTTTTCGGCGGCGGATTCAACATCCGTAGCGAACACCACTGATTTCCTTGAGGGGTTACGGTGGTTCGATGGCAGTTCAGAGAAGACGGCTGACGG
>CANJXD010000645.1 GCA_947478535.1 Acetobacteraceae bacterium | reverse complement strand
GCTGTGGGAGACGACCTCCGCCCCCCAGATCGTGCTGATCTCGAAGCCCGCATCGAAGGCGAGGGTCCAGCCATTGAGCAGCGCATCGGGCCGGATGGTTACCTGGGCAACAAATCCCGTGCTCCATTCGCTGGAGCGCACGAAGCTAAATTGAGCCGACATAGAGTTGCGGTCCCCCACCCGTCAGAAACGGTCCGCGTCACCCCCCCGGGCTGCGGACAATTTCTTAACTAGCTGGGGTCGTCGTCATGCGGGGTTCAGCTTTGTCTCGTTGTGTCGCCGCAAGTCGTGGCTTTCGCAGACGACTTCACGCAAGGGCGGCGCCGGCTTCCGCCGCGAGTGTGCCGGCTTCGGCGATATGGACATCGCCCCGCGCCGCCAGGGCTTCCAGGCTCTCCCGGAGGTAGCGGATGCGATGCGGCGCGCCGAGCAGCCAGGGGTGGATGCCGATGCCGAGCACGCGCCCGCCGCGGGGCTCGGAGGCCAGCCGATCCAACGCCTCCGCCACCAGGGCCGGCCAGCGCGTCACCGGCAGGCGGCGGAGCCAGAGCGTCTGCACATCGTCCCATTCCGCCGGCGGCGGCATCGCCAGCAGGCCGGAGGCGTGGCGATAGGGTTCCTCGTCATTCGCCCAATCCAGGGAATAGGCGAAGCCGGCCTCGGCGAGCAGGCGCGTCGTCTCCGCCGTGGCGCCGTGGTCCTGGCCGAGCCAGCCGCTCGCACCCGGCCAGAGGGCGGCCAGACCGTCGCGGGCTTCGAGGATGGCGGCGCGTTCCGCCTCCGGCGCCATGGCGGCGGTGTGCATGCGGCTGGCGGAAATCCCATGCGCCACCGGCTCGAACCCCCGGTCGCGGCAGGCGGCGATCAGTTCCGGGTGGCGTTGGGCGGCCATCAGGTTGACGGCGACGCTGGCGGGCAGGCGAAGCCGGTCCAGCAGGTCCAGCACCCTCCAGGCGCCGATGCGGTTGCCGTATTCCCGCATCGAATAGCCGGTCCAGTCGGGGTTGCCGCTATAGAAGGCGCCCCGGAAGCGCGGGTCCCGGTGCGTGCCGGGGGGCGGGGCGATTTCCGTATGCTCGATGTGCAGGAGCAGATAGACGGCGAGGCGCTTGCCGCCGGGCCAGAGGAAATCAGGCCGCGTCGGCTGGGCGGAGAAAGGGTGGATCGCGTGGTCCATGCCGGGAGGCACTGTCATCGTGCCGCCCCCGCCATCGCGGCCTCGTAGTGCTGCGCGAGGTACCAATCCGCCATCTCCGCCCCCGTCGCGAACCACACGCCGTCATGCCGCCGGATATGGGCCAGCGCCTGGTCCAGGAAGCGGATACGGTGCGGGCGGCCCATGATGTAGGGGTGCAAGGCGAGGCACATCACGCGCGGCTGCGTCTGCCCTTCCGCGTAGAGGGTGTCGAACATGTCGACGGCTGTCCGAAGAAAATCCTCCCCCTCATTCGCCGCCGCGGCGATCATCACGCCGTCATTCAGGTCCATCTGGTAGGGGATGGAGACGAGCTTTCCAGAGCGCACCCGAACCGGTGTCGGCTGGTCGTCGTGATAGAGGTCCGTGATGTAGGTGATGCCGGCTTCCGCCACGAGATCGGGCGTCAGCAGCGTGTTGGACGCGGCCGGGGAGAACCAGCCGCGCAACTGCTTCCCCGTCATGCGCCGCCAGGCAGCGACGGAGGCTTCGATCTCCGCGCGTTCGGCGTCCTCCGACAAGGCCCAGTGGTAGCGGGAATTGTACAGGCCGTGGCTGAACACGTCCCAGTCCCGCTTCAGCATGCCATCGAGGATGGCCGGGAACATCTCCCCGACACTCATGTTGAAGGAGACGCTGCCGCGGATGCCGTGGTGGTCCAGCACCTCCATCATCCGCCAGACGCCGGCACGGTTGCCGTAGTCCTTCAGCGAGTAGGACAGCACATCGGGGTGCGGCGTACGGGGCCAGGCGTCCCGCGGGCTGCCCTGCTGGGCCGGCAGGAATTCGTAGTGCTCGATGTTCGGGCAGACCCAGACTGCGATCCGCGCCCCGCCCGGCCAGGTGAGCCTGGGCCGGAGGGGCAGCGGCGCGTGGACCAGGCGCTGTTCCGGGTCGATCATGCCGCGAGCTGGTCCTTGATGAAGCGGCCATCCTGCATGATGGCGGAGAGGTGCCGGCCCTGCCCCGTCAGCAGCGACAGGTCGCGCAGCGGATCGCCTTCCACCACAACGAAATCGGCGAAGGCGCCGGGGGCGATGGTGCCGATTCGGCCTTCCATCCGCAGCAGCTTCGCCGCGTGGACCGTGGTGCTGCGGATCACTTCCATCGCCGGCAGCACGCGGCCGCGGATGACGAATTCCTCCGACTGGTGGCGATGCATCTCCCCCAGCAGGTCCGTCCCAAAGGCCATGGTGAGGCCGGCATTCCGCATCTTCTCCAGGCTGCCGAGCCCGGCGAGGCGGACCGTGTCGATCTTCGCCACGCTTTCGGCGCCGAGGCCGAGAGAGGCACCCTCGATCTTCAGGTATTCGTAGGTCACCAGCGTCGGGCAGGCGATGGCGCCGGCGGCCGCGGCCTTGCGGGCCGTGGCTTCCTCAATGAGGTTGCAATGTTCCAGGCTGAGCACGCCGCACTCCACGGCGCGGGCGATCGCCTGGTCCGTGTAGAGGTGCGCGGCGACGTAGGTCTGCGCCATCTCCGCTTCCTCCACCGAGGCGCGGATCTCATCCTTCGAATAGCCGAGGAAGGCGATGGGGTCGGTCGGGCTGGCGACACCGCCATTGGCCATGATCTTGATGTAGTCGGCGCCGGCCTTGATCTCCTCCCGGCACGCCCGGCGCACGGCATCGACGCCATCGGCGATGCGGCCGAGGCAGCCGAGGCGGGCTTCGAGGTAGGACATCTCCCGGCTGTCATAGCGGCCGCGACCATCGCTGTGCCCGCCGGTGGCGCTGATCGCCTTGCCGCAGATCACCATGCGCGGCGCCTCGAAGTGCCCTTCGTCCCGCGCCTGGCGCAGCCCCTGAGTCGCTCCGCCGAGGTCGCGGATGGTGGTGAAGCCGCGCATCAGCATGGCGTGCATGATCTTGGAGGCGCGAAAGGCGACGACGGCGTCCGGCAGCAGCGCGTGGCGGGCCAGGTTCACCTCGCTGGCGATGACATGGACATGGGCGTCGATCAGCCCCGGCATCAGGGTGCGGCCCTTCAGGTCCACCACCCGCGCGCTTTCAGACGCCAGGGGCTTGTCCGAGACTTCCCGGATCGTGCCGCCCTCGACGAGGACATGCCCCTCGATCCCGCCATCGACACGGCCGTCGAG
>CANJXD010000644.1 GCA_947478535.1 Acetobacteraceae bacterium | reverse complement strand
TCCCCATCGCACGGATGTTCTGCTCGATACTCATCGGTTGCGGCGCATCGGCCTAGTCGCCATTGGCCGCGCCTTCTCGTGCGATCTTTCTCTTGGCGGGCTGCGGTTCACGTCATCGCCGCAGTCAGTGAAGGAGCCTTCTTCATGAAAGTCATCCCCGATCCTACCGGTCCGGGACAGGAAAGCGTCTGGTCATATCCGCGGCCGGCGGTTGCTGAGCCAATCCAACGCCGTCTCAAGATCGTGCATCGCGATGTCATCATCGCCAACACGCAGAAAGGCATACGCACGTTAGAAACAAGTCATCCGCCCACCTACTACTTTCCACCGGCTGATATCGCACCGTTGGCTCTGCAGCCGTCGCGCCGTCGCTCTTTCTGCGAGTGGAAGGGCGAAGCGATCTACTTCGATGTCGTCGTGCGCAACGAAACGCTGCGCGATGTGGCCTGGAGCTATCCCGATCCGAACCCGGCCTTCAGATCCTTGCGCGATCACGTGGCTTTTTACGCGTGGCCTTTCGATGGCTGCTTTGTCGATGACGAGCGCGTGACGCCGCAACCCGGAAATTTCTATGGTGGGTGGATCTCGTCCGATGTCGCCGGCCCTTTTAAGGGAGCGCCGGGCACCGGGTTCTGGTGACGGGCGGGCAGTCGGCGAGCTGGCGGCGGCGCGATATCGTGGACGCCCGGTTATGCTCGCGGCGACGCCACCGAATTCAGACGCCATACGGCAAAATTCAGCGCGGTGGCGAACGTAACCCATGCAAGGTAGGGCACGAGCAGCAACGCGGTGACGTTAGTTCATGGTCTGCCTTTGCGCCAACGGTAACGCGCCAGGTGTAGCTGTTACTGTCCCTCGCCATTCTGCCACCACGGCGCAACGCTCAAACCTCGAAGAACCCGGTCTTGGGTTGAGTTTCGATGTTGGCACCCGGCCTTCAGTCGGGTGGTGGTGTCGCGATGGATTTCCCGATCAGCCGCCGGATCTGCACATTCAGTTCATCATCCGACAGATTTGCGTGCTTGCCGCGGCTGCCAGCCAACACCGGCTTCAGCGACGCGTAGAACGATGCATCGGACGCCGTGACGTCCTCGTCGAACGCCATGGCGACCAGGATGCCGAGAACCCGTTCGAGTTCCGCATCGGTCAGATCCTCGATGCTCTTCCTGGCGCCATAAATCGTGTCCTCGATTTTGGAGAGGCGCCGGCTCAGGAACCGGCTCATCGCACCGACCCGCTTTGCTGCTCGATGGCCGCCAGGCGCACCTCGATGTCGGCCGTCTCGACCGCCCGGCGATAGCCCTCCAGCAGCCCGGCCACGGCCTGGGCCTCCGACGGCGTAAGGTCGCCAGCGGCCACCGCGTCGAGCACCGCACCCAAGGCCTTGGGGACATCCTGGGGACCGACGATTTGCGGCAGTGCGAACCTGACTGGCGCGTCTTTCCTAGGCGGTGCTATCCGCTCCAGACAGAGACGGAGCGCAGTCGTGTCACCGGCCAACGCCATGTCCACCGCCTTGCGGGTTAGTCGTTCGGCCTCGCCATCCAGCAGCGCCTCGACGGCCAGCGTCACGCGGTGGCGTGCGCCCTTGGGTTTGCCGGCGTTGCCGGGCTTGAACGGGCGGCCACGCGGTTTCTCGGCGGAATTACGCGGCATGGTTATCCTCCAGCGTCCAGATAGGAGGGCATTGGCTACCATGGTTTCGGTAATACCTTTGAATTGAGCCCGTCTCCGTACGGATCGTCGCCGAGTCTCGGGTAATGGCTTCCACGGTGTCGCCGTTGATCATGAGGATAAGCCCTTGCGCGTCCACTCGCGCCCAAGGCGCATATGGGTCACATCCGAACAGGTCAGATGTCGTCCATCCCAGCGCGGCGGCCTGTGGCGCCCAGATTCCAAGGAACCGCCGCGAGTCCTCTAGCAGCGTCGGCCAGCGGTCTTCCGGCCAGGTGGCTGGTGGTTTCATCGACAGAAGCCGGGCGTGCCCCTGGGTCCATTCCGGGGGCATGCCGCCCCCGGAAACAGCACCCAGACATCGATCGCTGAAAACTTCAGTGTCGAGAACTTCAACTTGCTTGGGAGAACCGGGGGAACTCGGGGTACCGCGTTGTTTCGGCGCGCTTTTATTTGGTTCCCTTGGCCCAGCGCCCTGGGGAACCGGGGGAACCGACATGGCAGCGATCACATCCAGCAGGCTCATTCGATGTCCCCGTCGTCGTCGAGGCAGATGGCGTACAGGTTGTGCTTCACCCCTCCACCTACGGCCACCTTCTTGGAGCGCTTGCCCTTGTCGCGCTCAAAAATCCAGCCGGCGGAGTCCACGGCATTCAGAATGCGCTTCAGGTCGTGGCCGCGGGCGGCTTCCTTCAGCGCCGCCGAAGTGAAGTAGTACACGCGCCTGTTCGAGCCGTCCGTCTGGGGCACGTCCTTCCAGTGGCCGGCGCGCCTGAGGACCCTGGTTCCGTCGGCCGCTTCCTGCAGCAGGCTGAACCGGCTGTCGCCGTGTTCCATAATGAAGCCGCGAATGGCCTGCTGGATCTGGCGGTCTTCGGTCTGCCCGGGGCCACGGAAGTCTCGCCAGATAGTGTACATCTCCACGGCCGCCCGCATCGCGGCGCCTCCTTCCCAGCCGGTGATGCCGTAATCGGTCGCCAGCTCGCCGGCTATGCCGATCAGGGCAAAGACACCCGCCGCCCGTGCCTCCAGCCCGTCGCTGGAATAGAACTCACCCCGGCTACGGGCGTCGGTGTAGACGGCGGCGAGGTCCCGCTCGTCGGCGATCAGCGCCTCGACGAACGCGCGGCCGGCATGGCCATAGTGCGCGCCGGTCGCCCGCTTCAGTTCATCGGCGAAAGCCCGACCGTCCGCGCGGTCATGCAGGTGATCGAACACGCCATGGGAGCGGTTGGTCACCGGCAGGTTCAGCAGCCTCGCCTCCTGACCCGCCTTGGCCTGCTGGTTGGCCTCGCCCATGTGCGCGGCCACCGACCGCTCGCCGCTGGACAACACCATGAGGCGCCACCGTGCCGCCTGGCGCGCGCCCCCGCTCCGGGCCGCGCGCTGCTTGCCGCTGCCGTTGGCCAGAGCGTAGATGATCGCGCCGATCTCCCTCGGGTCGGCTTCGCTGATCTCGTCGAGGGTGAGCAGCGTGTCGTTGAGAGAAGCGGCGGTAGCTTCCAGACCGTTGGCGGTCGCCCGCCATGTGCGCACGGACTTGGGCGAACCCCACACGCTGGTGGCGACCTGCAGCGCCGTGGTCTTGCCCTGGCTGCTGTCGCCGAGGAAGTGGATGCCGGT
>CANJXD010000643.1 GCA_947478535.1 Acetobacteraceae bacterium | reverse complement strand
GGCCTTGAGCCGGCCACCCGCTCGACGGCCGTGGAGCACGGGTTTGCGCACGTTTGTCCCACGCATGGGGGTGGGTGGCCGGCTCAAGGCCGGCCATGACGGAGAGAGGGTTGATGCCGCCCGGCTGCTCCTCCCCATGTCCAAGGGGTTTGATCCAACCCCATCCCAACCCAGCTGGCGCTCCCTCCAACCGTCCGGTGCCCGGCCGTCCCAGGCCCTGCAGTCCCAAGATCGGCCGTGCCTTGCCCGGCCAACCTTCCGGCCCTCCCATGACTGAGCCGGTCGCCCTCATCCTCCTGATCCCCCTGCTCTCCGCCGGGGTCCTCGCGCTGATCCCGTCCTACCGGGTCTCCGCGCTGCTGAACGTCGCCGCCAGCGCGGGGGCCCTGGCCTGCGCGCTGTCCCTGCTGGTCCGCCGCCCCGCACCCCTGCCGTTTCTGCTGGTAGACGACCTCAACATCGTCTTCGTCGTCCTCAACACCTTCATCGGCTTCACCACCAGCGCCTACAGCGCCAGCTACATCCGCCACGAGCTGGCAACCGGCCGCCTCACCCCCAGCCACCTGCGATTCTACCACGCGATGTTCCAGCTCATGCTGTTCGGCATGAGCCTCGCTTTGCTCGCCAACAACATCGGCCTGATGTGGGTAGCGGTGGAACTCGCGACCCTGACCACCGTCCTGATGGTCGGCCTCTACCGCACCCACGAAGCACTGGAAGCCGCCTGGAAGTACTTCATCCTGGGCAGCGTCGGCATCGCGCTGGCGCTGTTCGGCACCATCCTCGTCTATCTCGCAGCCCGCCCCTCGGTGGGGGAGGGCGTGGATGCCATGGTCTGGACCACGCTGCTGGCCCATGCCCGCACCTTCGATCCCTCCCTCCTGAACATCGCCTTCGTCTTCCTCCTGCTCGGCTATGGCACCAAGGTGGGCCTCGCCCCCTTGCACGCCTGGCTGCCCGACGCGCATTCCGAGGGGCCGACGCCGATCTCGGCCGTGCTGTCGGGGTTGCTGCTGAACGTGGCGCTCTATGCGCTGCTGCGCTTCAAGATGCTGATCGCGGCCAACCCCGCGGCCATCGCGCCAGGGCCGCTGATGATCGGGATGGGCCTCGTCTCCCTGATCTTCGCCGCCTTCATGCTGTATCGCCGGCGCGACATCAAACGCCTGTTCGCCTATTCCTCGATCGAGCACATGGGCATCATCGTCTTCGCCTTCGGCATGGCGGGGCCGCTGGGGAACTTTGCCGGCCTGTTGCAGATGACCATGCACAGCCTGACGAAATCGGCGATCTTCTTCGCCGTCGGCCATATCGCGCAGGTCAAGCGCACACAGATGATGGCGGGTATGGGCGGCCTCACGACCTCCCACCCCGTGCTGGGCTGGTGCTTCGTCGCCGCGGTCGTGGCCATCGCCGGCCTGCCGCCCTTCGGAGTCTTCACGAGCGAGTTCCTGGTCGCGTCGTCCACCTTCGCGCAACAGCCGGTCCTGGCGGTGCTGTTCATCCTGGGCGTGCTGACCGCCTTCGGGGCGCTGCTGATGCATATGACCGCGATCGCCTTCGGCCCGGTGCAGGGGCCGGTCGACCCCGTCGATGCCTCCTATGTCCCAATGTTCGCCCATCTGCTGCTGGTCCTGATCGCCGGTATCTGGCTGCCGCCGCCGCTGGTGGCTTGGTTCCAGCACGTCGCGGTGCTGCTGGGATGAGCATCCTGTCCGACATCCTGGCCCTGGGCCGCTTCGTCGAGGGCCACGCACCCTGGCCCCGAGTCGAGGTTTCCGCCGCCGTTTGGCAAAGCGCGATCGAGGCCCTGGCGGCCGGCGACCTCACGCTGCTCAGCGTCTGGGCCGAGGTCGGCCGCGTCCACATGGCGCTGCTGAGCGGGGACGATCCGCGCCTGGCCATCCTGACCCTGGCCTGCCCCGAGGACCGCTACCCCTCGATCGGCCGGCACCACCCGCCGGCCATCCGCCTGGAACGCGCCATCCGCGACCTGTTCGGCATCGAGCCGCTCGGCCTGGAAGACGCCCGTCCCTGGCTGGATCACGGCCGCTGGAGCGGGGCCACGCCCCCTGCCGCCAACTACCCGTTCCTGCCGGTCGAGGGCGAGTCGCTGCACCAGATCCCCGTCGGCCCCGTCCACGCCGGCATCATCGAGCCTGGGCATTTCCGCTTCACCTGCGATGGCGAGACCGTCGTGCGGCTGGAGCAACGGCTGGGCTATGTCCACAAGGGCATCGACTCGCTGCTGGCCGGCGCGCCGATTGACCGCGCGCACCGCATCGCCTCCCGCGCATCCGGCGACAGCACCGTGGCCTATGGGCTGGGGTTCAGCCTGGCGGTGGAGGCGGCCTTGGGCGTGGCCGTTCCCGATCGCGCGGTGCGGCTGCGCGGGGTGATGGCCGAGATGGAACGCATCGCCAACCACATCGGGGATTTCGGCGCGATCTGCAACGATGCCTCGGTCGGCATGATGCTGGCCCATTGCGCCGTGCTGCGGGAGAAGGTGCTGCGCTGTGCCGCGTCCTGCTTCGGACACCGGCTGATGATGGACCGGATCGTTCCGGGCGGCGTGGCTGTTGATCTGGACGCCGATGCCGCCGGACGCATCCTGGCTTTGACGGATGAGATCGCGGGCGCGCTCGGCCCGCTGATCCGGATGTACGACAACATGGCGTCGTTGCAGGACCGGACGGTTTCAACCGGCATCCTGCGCCCCGACCTGGCCCGTCGTTTCGGCGCCGGCGGGCATGTCGGGCGTGCCTCGGGTCGGGATTTCGATGCCAGGCGTGATGTGCGCTACGCGCCGTATGACGAGTTGTCCTTCACCGTGCCGACGCGGAAGGAGGGCGATGTCAACGCCCGTGTCTGGATCAGGCTGGAGGAGATCGGGCAGAGCCTGTCCATCATCCAGCAACTGCTGCGCGGCTTGCCGGATGGGCCGGTGCTGACTCCTCTGCCGCCGCTGGACGGGATCGCGGCCGAGGGAATGGCGCTGGTCGAGGCCTTCCGCGGGGACCTGCTGGTATGGCTCCGTATTGCTGATGGCGGCATCGCAAGGTGCCATCTGCGGGACGCGTCGTGGTTCCAGTGGCCGCTGCTGGAAGCGGTGATCGAGGGCAACATCGTGGCGGACTTCCCGCTGTGCAATAAGAGTTTCAATTGTTCCTATTCAGGGCATGACCTGTGATGGCTGGCGATCTGATCTTCGTCTCCCCGTCCGGGCGTGGGATGGGTGGCGGCCTAGGCTCCTTCTCTCCGTCATGGCCGGGCTTGACCCGGCCCCCCGCGCCGCGC
>CANJXD010000642.1 GCA_947478535.1 Acetobacteraceae bacterium | reverse complement strand
TGACGCCTGCGCAGCTCTATGGCCGGATGCTCAAGGACTGGCCCGGTGCGGCGCCGCAGCGCGAGGCGGCCCGCGGCTTCGTGTATGGCAAGGGCAACATGCAGATCCATTATGCGCTGAAGGCCCCGCCGCAATGGCGCGCATCTGACCTCGGCAAGGTCGCGCTGCTGCACCTGACGTCTGGCCTCGACGGCGTGTCGAAGGCCGTGAACGAGGCCGAGCGCGGCATGCTGCCGGCGGAGCCCACCATCTGCCTGGGGCAACCCACCGCCTTCGACCCCTCCCGCGCGCCAGAGGGCCAGGCCATCCTCTGGCTGCAGCTTCCCGAAGCACCGCGCCACATCAAGGGCGATGCCGCAGACGAGATCGTCACACCCGCCGATGGACGCTGGACCGAGGCGGTGCGCGAAGCCTATGCCGACCGCATCGAGGCAATTCTCAGCCGCCATATCCCGGACTTCAAATCGCTCGTTCTCGCACGGCGCTGCTATTCGCCCGCCGACCTCGAGGCGATGAACATGAACCTCGTGGGCGGCGATCCCTATGGCGGCGCCTGCACCATCGACCAGTTCTTCCTTTGGCGTCCGCTGCGGGGACTGAAGAACCATGAAACGCCGGTGAAGCGGCTCTGGCAGATCGGCGCCTCCACGCACCCCGGCCCGGGCCTCGGGGGCGGCTCCGGTTTCCTGCTGGCCTCGACGCTGAAATGACGAAGGACCTCGCCTTCCTGCGCGGCGTGCTGCACCGCGAGGCGGATGCGGAGACGTCGATGCCGTCACTGGCCGAGATCGGGCTCAACTACTTCGTGCCCTATCTCCTCAACCGCATCGCCGCCACATGGAATGCCGATCTCGCAGGCGAACTCCGCAAGTTCGACCTCACCACGCCGCAGATGCGCGCACTCGCCGTGCTCGGCATCAACTCCGGCCTCACCATCAACGAACTCTCGACGCTGACGGTGACCGAGCAATCCACCATGAGCCGCACGCTCGACACGCTGGAAGCCCGCGGCTTCGTCGGCCGCCGCCCCCGCGCCAGCGACCTCCGCGTGCGCGAGGTGGACATCACGGCAGCGGGCCGCGAGGCCTTCGACGCCTTCTGGCCGGTGATGTTCCAGCACTATGAGCAGATGTTCCGCGGCATCGGCGAGGATGAATTCTCGCAGCTGGTGGCCACGCTGCAGAAGGTGCTGAGGAATATCAGGCTTGCAGGCGAGGCCGAGACCTAAAGTTCCCGCACCGTTTTCAGTGCCCCATCCAGTGCTTCGCCGTTCTCGTCCTTCAGCGCCGCCGAAATCAGCCGGTCCATCCACGCGCCACCATCATTGCGCTTCAGCAACAGCGGTGTGGCCGACACCACGCGATCGAACTTCGAAAGCCCGCGGGCGTGGGTGTCGGAATAGCCCTTGACCAGCCGCCGCGCCGCGAGGACAGCGCGGCCGAGATCGTAATTCTCCGGCAGCGTCCGCGTGGCGAGGTCGAGCCAGGTCTCCATGTGCTGCACTTCAACCTCATGCCGCAACAGCTTGCGCCGCCAGCGCCTGAGACCGGCCAGTGCGTTGAACTGCAGGAAGCCCCACACCGTGGCCGTCTCGATCCGCCGGTCGCGGTTCACCAGCCAGTCGATGCGCGCCATGCGCTTCGGGTTGCCTGAAACCTTGCGGCCCCAGCGCGCGGGCAGCAGGCTCACCACCTCCTCGCCACGCGGATGAACGAACTCGGTCAGGAGCAGCGGATCGTCACCGGCCTTCATCTCCGTGCCGATGCGCGCGAAGCGGGCCGAACGGATCTTGAGATCTGCCACGCCGATCACATCGTCATAGGCCATGGCATTGGCGACATGCTTTGCTGCCATCGCCGTGAAGGCATGACCGTGCGCAGCGCCGCCGTGCCTGTCGTCGCGCTCCCGCAACGCCTCGAGCCGAGCCAGGTATTCATCGCCATAGGCAACGTCCTGGTAATCGATGGTGCGCTTGAGGCCCGCAACAGCCGCAACCTGTGCCGCCTCGGGCAGTGCCCGCACGCGGGCTAGACGTCGGTCGAGTTCGACCGAACCGAGGCTGGCCGGAATGCCCTGGACCGGCTTCGTCTTGGTGATGCGCGCTTCCGGCAACTCATTGGCGGTCGCCCGCGCGAAGCCTGCGGCAAAGCCCTTGAGCGAGGCCTTCACGCCGCGGCCACCTTCGGTGATCACCGCTTCGAAGCTTGCGCGATCGAAGGGCAGCGCTCCGGAGCCCGCCAGCGCGCCCAGCAGCGGGGCCGAGATCACGGTGCCTTCCTCGCGCGCCACTTCGTCCTTGTCGAAGGCAATGACGCGGCGTGCAGCAATCCCGGCGGCGGCATTCACTGCCTGCGGATCGGCAATCGACTCGCCCGGCTTCTCCTTCTCCGCGACCGCATAGGCGCGATGGGTGGAGGTGATGAGCAGCGTCCGATCCGGAGTCACCAGCCCGCGCAGGATGGAACGGCCCGCCTCCATCAGCTCCGCCGCGATGACGACGTCGACATCGCCCGGCGTCGGCATCAGCGCCAGCACCGGCGCATGGCCATCCCTGGGCGGCAGCATCTCGATGTAATAGATCGTGGCGCCGGTGCGCTGCGCCACGCCGGGAACCGAGGTCGACTGCGCGTGCCAGCCGTTGGCCTCCGCCACCGCCACGATCCAGTCCGCCAGCACGCCGCCACCCTGCCCGCCCATGGCAAGGATGGCGATCGACAGCGGCTTGTCGCGGGGGATGCTGGCGTCGAACATCAGGCCGCGCCCCGCGCAAAGAGATAGCGGCCCTTCTCACGTCGCCGCTGCAGGAAACTGATGACGGAGGTCCGCAGCTTCGCCTTGAAGCGCTCCCAGCCAGTCGCATTGCGCAGCACGTCGGCACGGTAGAAGGACGGGCAGAGGATCGCGGCCTCCGCCACCTCGCCGCAATTGCCGCAGGCCACGCAGGTGTTGTCGATGGCCGCCACGGGATCATCGCGCAGCGGGTCATCTGTATGCTTCACCGACAGTGAGGGGCAACCGGACAGGCGGATACAGGCATGGTCGCCCGTGCAGATGTCCTCGTCGACGCCGAAGCGCTGGCGCACGACGGGTGCGCCCGCCGTCTCCGCCTTGTCGATCAGCGGCTTCACCCGGCGCTGCTTGTTAAGCATGCATTCGGACGAGGCGACGATGATCTTGGGGCCAGGCTCCTCCGTGGTCAGCGCCTCGCGCAGCGTGTCGCGCATCTTCGCCACGTCATAGGTGCGGTCGATCTGGCGCACCCATGTGGCGCCCACACCCTTCACGGCGGTGGTGATGGCGTT
>CANJXD010000641.1 GCA_947478535.1 Acetobacteraceae bacterium | reverse complement strand
CGCCGCCGCCGCCACCAGCGCGCCGGCCGCCCAGCCGATGGGCATCGGAAAGTCGAAGAATTTTCGTGTGAGCAGCGCCGATGCGTAGGCGCCGAAGCCGAAGAAGCCGACCAGGCCGAGATTGACCATCCCGGCCAGGCCCCAGATCACGTTCAGCCCCAGCGCCATCAGCGCGTAGAAGCCGGCGAAGACCAGCATGGCGACGAGGTAGGCTTCCATCAGTTGCGCCCCCCCAGAAGGCCCTGCGGGCGGAACATCAGCACCAGCAGGATGGCGAGGAAGGCGGTGACGGTGCGGTAGGCGGGTTCCAGCACCACGCCGGCCAACTCCTCCCCCACCCCCACCACCAGGGCACCGAGTGCGGCGCCCGGGATCGAGCCGAGGCCACCGACCACGGCGGCCGCGAAGACTGACAGCACAACGCGAAAGCCGGTCAGCGGGTCGATCGAGGTGTCGATCCCGATCAGCATGCCGCCCACGCCGGCCAGCCCCGCGCCGATGAAGACGGCGACGCGGGCGATGCGGTTGGGATCGACGCCCTTGATATCCGCCAGCACCGGGTTGTCCGCCACCGCGCGCATCGCGCGGCCGAGCCGGGTGAAGGCGAGCAGGGCGAAGAGGCAGCCCGCGGCGATGATGGCGTAGCCGGTATTCTGCAATTGCTGCGGGCTGACGCGAATGCCGTCGAAGCGCCAGTCGCGCAGCACCGGCAGGTCATAGCCACGCATGTCGTTGCCGAAGCTGAAGCGGATGATGTTCTCCAGCAGGATGGTCATGGCGACGGAGGCGATGGCCACCGTCAGCGGCCCGGCCGGGCGCAGCGGCTTCAGCGCCACTTCCTCCGCCACCAGCCCGACCAGGCCGGCGCCGAGGAAGGCGATGGGAAGGGCGGCCACCACCGGCACGCCGAACACCACATTCGCCACCCACCCCGTGAAGGCGCCAAACGTACAAAAGCCCGCCACCGCGAAGTTGGGGTAGCGCAGCACGGCGAAGATGCAGTTGAAGCCGATGGCGGGCAGCATCAGCACGCTGCCCGCCATCATGCCGTTGAGCAGGACCTGGACCAGGTCGCGCCAGTCTTCCATCACGTCTCCTGGCGCCTGGCGCGCCCTGTTCCAAAGCAGTTCCGGTGCGGCTGCACCCGCGCGGTCAGGTGAGTTCGAGCATCCGGAAGCGGCCGGCCTCGGCGACCTCGTAGCGGAACTTGGTGCCGCGGATGTCGCCCCTGTCGTCGAATTCGCAGGGGCCGGAGGCGCCCTCGAAATTCACCGGGCGGCCGGCGGCGATCAGGCGCAGCCCGTCCGTCACATTGTCCACCTTCTCGCCCTCGCCCTGGCTGATCTTGCGGACATTGTCGCGGATCGCGGTGCCGGTGGCCTCGCCCGCCGTGGCGGCGGCGAGGATCGCCATCACCGCGTGGTCATGCACCTGGGCCGAATAAGGATCGACATCGACATTGCCGAAGCGGGTCTGCAGCCGCGCGAAGGCGCCGCTGTCGAGGTCCGGGCTCGGCTGGAAGGTGGTCAGCCCGTTCGTCACCTCGTTCGGCAGGGTCTGGAAGGTGCTGGCGCCGGCGGCATAGGCGAAGGTGAAGCGGCGGCCGTCGAAGCCGGCGCGGAACAACTCCCGCAGCAGGATGGTCACGTCCGGCAGGTAGCCGTTCAGCATCAAGGTGTCGGAGCGCGAGCGCATGAGCTGGTCGACTTCCGAGCGGAAGGCGGTCTTGTCCCGCTCATAGATGATGAAGCCGGAGACGGCGCCGCCGGCGGCGCGGAACTTCTCCGCCATCACGTCCTGGCTGGACTGCGCGAAGGGGCTCTGCGCGGCGAGGTGGAAGACGCGGCGCGCGCCCTTGCCGAGCAGCCAGCTGCTGGCCGTCTCGATCTGCAGGCGGGAATTCGGCTGGGTGCGGAAGATGTAGCCCTGGTGCGGCAGCAGGGTGATGCTGTCGGCGCCCGAGACGGTGAACAGCGGCACCCGGTTCTCCCAGCAGAGCGGGGCGACGGCGGTTGTGCTGCCGCTGGCCCAGGTGCCGATGATGCAGGAGACGCGGTCCACATCGATCAGCTTGCGGGCGCCGCGCACGGCGGCATCCGGGTTGGTCTGGTCGTCTTCCGTGACCAGGCGGATCTGCCGGCCGCGGATGCCGCCGGCGGCATTCGCCTCATCGATCACGCCCTGGATGGAGCGCTGCATGGCGGGGCCATAGGGGCCGCCGGCGCCGGTCAGCGGCGGCAGGGCGCCGAAGACGATGGGAGCGCCCTGGCCGAAGGCCTGGCCGCCGATGGCGAAGCTGGAAACGGCGCCGGCGGCCCCGAGAAGGGCGGCGCGGCGGCTGGTGGTAAAGCGCGTCATTGGTGACATTCTCCCTGTTCGTGACGTGATGTGATCATGCTCAGCCGCCGAGGAACAGGCGGCGCACTTCGGGGTCCGCGGCAAGGCTGGCGGCGAGGCCGGTGCGGGCGACCTTGCCGTCCACCAGCACGATCCCGTCCTCCGCGATGGCCAGCGCCTCCAGCGCGTTCTGTTCGACCATCAGGATCGCGGTGCCTTCCTGATGGATGGCGGCGATCCCGTCGAACAGCGATTCCGCGGCCTTGGGCGAAAGCCCGGCGGAGGGTTCATCGAGCAGCAGCAGCTTCGGCTCCACCATCAGCGCCATCGCCATGGCGAGGATCTGCCGCTGCCCGCCGGACAGCGTGCGGGCGGCCCGGCGGCGCTTTTCCGCCAGGATGGGAAAGCGCTGCATCAGCGCCTCCACCCGGCGAACCACCACGGCGCGGGGTTCGAGATAGCCGCCCATCTCCAGGTTCTCCCGCACCGAGAGGCTGGCGAAGACATTGGCTTCCTGCGGCACGAAGGCGATGCCGCGGGCCGCGATTCCGCGCGGCGGCAGGCCGGTGAGCTTTTCCCCGCCGAGGCGCACTTCTCCGGATTTCACCTTGATGAGGCCGGCAATGCCCTTCAGCAGCGTGGATTTCCCCGCGCCATTCGGCCCGACGATCGCCGCCATGCGCCGCGCTGCGAGGCTGACGGTGATGCCCTTCAGGATCTCATCCGCCGCGCCATAGCCGCCGACGAGGCCCTGGACTTCCAGCAGCGCCGTCATGCGTGCACGGCCCTGCGGCCCATATAGGCTTCCTGCACGCGCGGATCGTCCGCGACGCCCCTGAAATCGCCTTCCATCAGCGGCTTGCCGGCGGCCATGACGATCACGGGGTCACACAGCGAGGCCACGAAATCCATGTGGTGCTCGACGATCAGCACCGTCATCCCCTCATCCCGCAGATGCGCGATATGGG
>CANJXD010000640.1 GCA_947478535.1 Acetobacteraceae bacterium | reverse complement strand
GGATGGCCTCGATCGCCCCCGCTTCCCGCGCCTTCTGCCGCGCCAGGCAGTTCGGCAGCAGGTTGACGGATTTGATGTCCCGCCGCGCCCAGCGCAGATCCGGCAGGGTGATGGCCGAGGCCTGCCACTTGTCCACATCGGTGGGATAGGGCGCCACCCGCCGGATGGTGACGACGAGCGCCGGCGGCACGGGCTTGGTCGGGAAGGCATGGTCGCGGCGCGAAACCCCGCGCGTGACCTGCATGTACAGCAGCCCCTCCATCACCCGGTTCCGCCGCGCCACTTCCCGCAGCACCATGGACAGCGCACCGCGCGACATCGGCATCGGCAGCGCAATCTCCCGCAGGCTGCGTTCCAGCCGCGCGAGGTGCAGGTCCTCATCGACGTAGCGGCCCTCATGCAGATGGACCACTTCATAGATGCCGTCGCCGAACTGGTAGCCACGATCCTCGATATTCACCGAGGCCTCGGATTGCGGCAGGTAGCGGCCATTGACGTAGGCGATCTTGGACATGCGGCGGGTCTCTCAGCGGCAGCGGAAGGAGAAAAGGAAAATCATTGCCATGGCGGCCATCACCCCGGCGCCGTCGGCACCCGATCCTCGGCATGCACGCCGAGGAATTTCAGCTTCCGGTGCAGCGCGCTGCGCTCCATGCCGACGAAGGCGGCGGTGCGGCTGATGTTGCCGCCGAAGCGCAGCAACTGGGCTTCCAGATACTGCCGCTCGAACAACTCCCGCGCATCGCGCAGCGGCAGGGTCATGATCTCGCTGGACCGGTCGAGCTTCAGCACCGCGGGCGCCGCGGCGCCGACCTGGGGAGGCAGCATGTCCGGCCGGATCGGCTCCTTCGCATCGCCTGGCGCCATGATCAGCAGCCAGTCGATCAGGTTGCGCAATTCCCGCACATTGCCCGGCCATTCATAGGCCTGCATCGCCGCCAGCGCGTCCTCGCTCAATTCCCGCGGCGCCATGCCGGAGGTCTCGCCCGACCGCGCCATGAAGTGCCGGGCGAGTGCGGGGATATCCTCCCGCCTTTCGCGCAGCGGCGGGATCTTCAGCGGCACCACGGCGAGCCGGTAATACAGATCCTCCCGGAACCGCCCTCCGGCAATTTCCGCTTGCAGGTCCCGGTTGGTGGTCGCGATCACCCGCACATCGACGGTGACGCGCTGCGCGCCACCCATACGCACAAACCCCTGTTCCTGCAGGGCGCGGACGATCTTGCCCTGGGTTTCCAGCGGCATATCCGCAACCTCATCCAGCAGCAGCGTCCCGCCATGGGCGCGTTCCAGCACCCCGGCCCGGCGCGGCTGGGCGGAGGGATCGGCGCCGGCCTCCACGCCGAACAATTCCTCCTCGAAGCGAATCGGCGCCAGCGTCGCGCAGTTCAGCGCGACGAAGGGGCCATCGGCGCGGCGGGACCGGTTGTGCAGCATCCGCGCCGCCACTTCCTTGCCCGCCCCGGCCGGCCCGGTGATGAGCACCCGGCTGCCCGTCGGCGCCACGCGTTCCAGCGCCGTCCGCAACTGGCTGATCGGCGCGGAAACACCCACCAGTTCCGTCTCGCCGCCCGCCCGCAGGCGCAACTCGCTGTTCTCCCGTTGCAGTCGCGCCGCTTCCAGGGCGCGGGAGACCTGCAACAGCAGCCGGTCGGATTCGAAGGGCTTCTCGATGAAGTCATAGGCGCCGTTCTGGATCGCCTGCACCGCCGTCTCGATGGTCCCGTGGCCGGAGATCATGATGCAGGGGACGCGCGGTTCCTCCCCATGCAGCGCCGCCAGGATGCCGAGCCCATCGAGCCGGGAGTTCTGCAACCAGATGTCGAGGATGACCAGCGCCGGCCGGCGCGCCCGGAAGGCGGCGATGGCCTGGTCCGAATTCGCGGCCTGGCGCGTCTCATAGCCCTCATCAGACAGGATGCCTTCGATGAGAGCGCGGATGTCCGGCTCGTCATCGACGATCAGGATTTCATGCGCCATTGGTCGTCCGCCTCACCGTCGCGCTCATCCCGGACTGTGCCTCCCGTGACCCGACGGACATTGGGGCCGACAATGGGGCGGGCAGAGCGGGCTGATCCGCCCCGGGGGAAGGGAAGATCAGCAGCGCCCGCGCGCCCGCGCCATCCGGCCGATCTTCGAGGGCCAGACGTCCACCATGGTCCTCCATGATCTTCTTGACGATGGCAAGGCCAAGCCCCGTGCCTTTCGCCTTGTGGGTGACATAGGGCTCCGTCAGGCGGGCTCTTTCCTCGCCTTTCGGCAGGCCGATGCCATCATCCTCCACCACCACGGCGATGCCGTCCTCGACCCGGTCGATCATGATCCGGATTCGTCCCTGCTCGCCTTCCGCGCGCGGCGCGGCGGCCACGGCGTCGGCCGCGTTCTGCAACAGATTGGTCAGCGCCTGGCCGATCAGGCGCCGGTCCATCGGCAGGCGGGGCAGCCCGTCCGGGATCGCCGTCTCATAGACGATCTCGGGATGCGCGCCCTTCTGCAAGACCAGCCCTTCCCGCACCACCTGGCCCAAATCCTCCGGCTTGATGACGGGCTGGGGCATCCGGGCGAAGGCGGAAAATTCATCCACCATCCGCCCGATATCGCCGACCTGGCGGACGATGGTGTCCGTCAGCGCCCGGAAGGTCTCGGGGTCGGAGGAGATTTCCTTCAGGTATTTCCGTTTCAGCCGTTCCGCCGAAAGCTGGATCGGAGTCAGCGGGTTCTTGATTTCATGGGCGATCCGCCGCGCCACATCGGCCCAGGCGGCCTTGCGCTGGGCGGATTGCAGTTCCGTGATGTCATCGAAGGTCAGCACGAAGCCGGTCACGCGCCCGGGCTGCATTTCCGCCCCGATGCGGGCGATCAGCGTCCGCCGGCGGGAAGGCGGCCCGATCGGGATTTCCACGGTTCTCGGCCGGTCCGGCTGGGCACGGGCTTCCGCCACCAATTCGGCGAATTCCGGGGCGACGCGGCCCAGTTGCAGCCCGATCGCGGCATCGAGATCGACGCCGAGCAATTCGCTGGCACTGCGGTTCGGCAGGTTGATCCGCCCTTCCTGGTCAAGGCCCACCACGCCGGCCGATACACCGGAAAGCACGGTTTCGGTGAAGCGCCGGCGTTCGTCGATCTGCCGGTAGGCTTCCATCAATTCGCCGCGCTGCGCCGAAAGCTGGCTGGTCATGCGATTGAAAGCGCGGGAGAGGCTGGCAAGTTCGTCATCCGCCGTCCCTTCTTCCACCCGCGTCGCCAGGTCGCCCGCCCGCACCCGTTCCGCCGCCGTGATCAGCCGCGCGATGGGCCGCGCCATC
>CANJXD010000639.1 GCA_947478535.1 Acetobacteraceae bacterium | reverse complement strand
CCTTCCTCGGTGTCAGCGCCACCGGCGGAAACGGTAACTGTGGCTGTCGTGCGGGGCATGACCATTTCGATATTTCACCTGACGCCCTCAAGGGTAAACTTCCGGGGGGTCGATGTCTCACCGTTGTTGGCACGGAGGGACTCGATGCTGCCTACGCGCTGCTCGTCGCGACGGATCGGGCGCTGTTCGACATCTACGGGATGCGCCGCGATGCCTGAGCGATCACGCCCCGGCGTGCCTGACGCCGCCGCCGGCGTTCCCTCTAAAGGCCCGGCCGGCGGTGGGGGAACGCGGTGGTGCTGCGCCCCAGGTCCAGGCGCTGGAATTGCTCGCGGGACCGTCATACCCTCCCTTGGCAGGCTTGAATCTCCAGGGGGCCTTACCCTCACCGGCGGCATCGGCGACGGATGAGGGGTTGCCTCCAATCCCGATCCTGTTTCGGCAAAGGACGCTCCGCATGGCCATGATCGAACCGCTCGACCTTGCCTTCCCCATCCATCAGCAACTCGGTGAGACGACTTCGCCTGTCGTCCTCCTGAATCTCTTCACGGTGGCGGCGGGCGAGGAGGCGGCGCTGCTGGCCGCCTGGGAACACGATGCCAGTTGGATGAAGCAGCAGCCCGGCTACATCAGCACGCAGTTGCATCGCGGCATCGGGGGCAGCGCGATGTTCATGAACTACGCGGTCTGGGAATCCGTGGCGCATTTCACTGCCGCCTTCAGCCACCCCGATTTCGCCCGCGCGCTGGATGCCTACCCGGCCAGCGCCGTCGCCAGGCCGCATCTGTTCAGCCGCGTTGCGGTGCCCAACCTTTGCACGGCCTGAACGGCATCCGGACCCAGCGCTGAGGCCTGCTCCAGGCCTTCCGGTGCACCGCGCCGGGAGGCCCGCCAGAATCGGGTCAGCCCGCCCCGCTTCCGGCCCAATGCCGGCCGCGTTCCTCGGACAGCGGCTTGCCGTAGGCATCGCAGCGCTCGACGATTCGCCCCGGAACTCCCATCGCGCGGGGCGAGGACGCCGTACGCGGTCGGCTGTAGCCGGCAAAGGTCAGGTCGAGAGAACCATCACGGTTCACCTTGCTGACCTGGCCCCAATCACCGGCGAAGGCGGTGACGATCGGCCCCGGCTCATCGCGGCGGAGCTTCACGAAATCCCCGGCCGCGAAGGGCCGGGAGGCGGAATTCTCGAAGGGTGCGAAGCGGGACATGGCGCCATGTCACACGCCAAGTGTTCCCAGGCTGTTACCACATGGGGTTTAGTCGGATGCAACCCGCGGAGAGCAGGGCCGCAGCATCACCCCTTGGCGCGCCCGAATTTCACCCCTTGGCGCGCCCGCCACCCAACAGCAGCGTCGCCCCCAGCCCCACCGCAAGGCAAAGCGGCACGGCGAGGGAGCCGAACCACCAGCCCCCGAGGACGGTCAGCACCAAGGTCCCAGCCGCCCCGATTCCGAAGCGCTTCAGGCGGGCTTTCTCATCCATCACTCTGTCTCCGTCACACCAGTCGGGCCTGTCGGACCGCAGCACCGATGAATCCGCGGAACAGCGGGTGCGGCTCGAAGGGCTTCGACTTCAACTCGGGATGGAACTGCACGCCGATGAACCACGGATGGTCCGGCACTTCGACAATCTCGGGCAGGCTGCCATCGGGCGACATGCCGCAGAACCGCAGGCCGACATTCTCCAGCCGGTCCCGGTAGCCGACATTCACCTCGAAGCGATGGCGATGGCGTTCCTCGATCTCGGCCGCGCCGTCATAGACCTCCCGCACCAGGGACCCTTCGGCCAACTTCGCCACGAAGGCACCGAGGCGCATCGTGCCGCCGAGATCACCGCCGGCGCTGCGGGTCTCCACCTGGTTGCCCTTGCTCCATTCCGTCAGCAGGCCGACCACGGGTTCCGCGCAGGGGCCGAATTCGGTGGAGGAAGCGCCCTTGAGGCCAACGAGGTTCCGCGCCGCCTCGATCACCGCCATCTGCATGCCGAAGCAGATGCCGAAGAACGGCACCTTGCGTTCGCGGGCAAAGCGCACCGCCTCGATCTTGCCGCCGGTGCCGCGTTCGCCGAAGCCGCCGGGCACCAGGATGCCGTGCACGCCTTCCAGGCGCTTCACCGCTTCCTCATCGCCCTGCTCGAAGATCTGGCTGTCCACCCAGTCCAGCTTCACCTTCACATTATGGGCGATGCCGCCATGCGCCAGCGCCTCGGCCAGCGACTTATAGCTATCCAGAAGGTTGGTATATTTTCCGACGACGGCGATGGTGACGCTGCCCTCGGGCTGGCGGATCGACTGCACGATCCGCTCCCAGCGCCGCATATCGGGCTCACCGTAGAAGGACAGGTTGAAGTGCCGCAGCACTTCCCGGTCCAGCCCCTCGGCGTGGTAGCTGATCGGCACGGCATAGATGCTGTCGGCGTCATAGGCCGGGATGACGGATTCCGGGCGAACGTTGCAGAACAGCGCGATCTTGCGGCGTTCATTCTCCGGGATCGGCCGATCGCAGCGGCACAGCAGGATCTGGGGCTGGATGCCAACCGACAGAAGTTCCTTGACGCTGTGCTGCGTCGGCTTCGTCTTCAACTCCCCGGCGGACGGGATGTAGGGGACCAGCGTCAGGTGGACGAACAGGCTCCGCGTCGGCCCCACCTCGTTGGCCAGCTGGCGGATGGCCTCCAGGAAGGGCAGCGACTCGATATCACCCACCGTGCCGCCGACCTCGACCAGGACGAAGTCGTAGCCATCCGTCTCCGCCTGGATCACGTCCTTGATCTTGTCCGTGATGTGCGGAATGACCTGCACGGTCCCGCCGAGGTAGTCGCCCCGGCGCTCCTTCGCGATCACGTCGGAGTAGATCCGGCCGGTGGTCCAGTTATCCGCCTTGGTGGCATGGACACCGGTGAAACGCTCGTAGTGGCCGAGGTCGAGGTCGGTTTCCGCCCCGTCATCGGTCACATAGACCTCGCCATGCTGATACGGGGACATCGTCCCGGGATCGACATTGAGGTAGGGGTCGAGCTTGCGAAGGCGCACCTTGTAGCCGCGCGCCTGCAACAAGGCACCGAGCGACGCCGCAGCGATGCCCTTGCCAAGAGAGGAAACCACGCCGCCGGTGACGAATACGAACCGCGTCATGGACGCCCCTCATAGCGTGGCCACACTGGTCCGCAAACCCGTCTGGCCGGTGGAATATCGATTGGAACCGCGAACAACGTCGCGAAAACCGGGAAGGATGCGCCGGGGAATGTCACCGGCGCGGTCATCAGCCCTGGGCTGCTCAGTTATTCGGCACGCTGGGCACCGCCGGG
>CANJXD010000638.1 GCA_947478535.1 Acetobacteraceae bacterium | reverse complement strand
CTGATCGACCAAGCCATCACACGCTCGCTGCTGTAGGTGATGGGGGTCTGCGCCGGCGTTGATGTGTGGCACTCAGTGATCTTCGTCAGAACGTCGCGCAGCTAGCAGAAAAGCCCCCCACCCCACCTCCGCGCCCTCCAACAACCCCGGCAACGTCATCCCCTCCGGCTGCCGCCCGTCCAGGATCGCCTCCACGACATCCGGCGCCAACAGCGCCAGCCGCAGGATTCGCGGTAAGCATCCGGCGTAGCACGCGGAGCCAGGTCAAGGTTTTGACGTGGTGTCGTGCCGATATTCGTCGAGCAGCCGTTAAACTTCCTCAATGCCATCATCTGTGAATGCCAATATGCCGTCGTTGTCGAGGCCATAGACCCAGATCACGCCGTCCTCGGGTTCAAGTGCGAGGGTGATGTCGTGGATAAGGTCTTCATCGACGCCAAGATCCTTGGCGAGGCGTTCGACGGTGCGGACATGATGGACCTTGTTGCGCTGCATGGTCAGGCCGTTGTCGACTTGGGCTTCGGCTTTGCGATGTTCCAGTTCCACGGCAGCAGCTCATCCAACCGGGACGCGGGATGGCCTGCGATACGGGCGAGGACATCGGCGAGCCACGCCTGAGGATCAGCGTCGTTCATCTTCGCCGTCACAATCAGGCTGTAGAGGATGGCCGCGCGCTGGCCGCCACGGTCGGAGCCGCAAAACAGCCACGACTTCCGACCCAGAGCAATTCCGCGCAACGCCCGCTCGGCGCAATTGTTGGTCAGGCACACCCGGCCATCGTCCAAAAAGCGGGTGAAGGACGGCCAGCGGCGCAGCATATAGTTCAAGGCTTTGGCCAGATCATGCCCGCCCGAGAGCTTGTCGCGCGTCTGGGTCATCCAGGCTTCCAACGCGGCCACCACCGGAGCAGCTTTCGCCTGACGCACCGACCGCCGCTCGGCGGTCGGCAAGCCGCGAATCTCGCGCTCGATGGCGAACAGGACGTCAATGCGCTGCACCGCCTCCAGTGCCAGGGGATAGACCGGCTTGGGCTTCTGGCCGCGCGCGCGCTTGATGGCGGCGGTCTCGATATCGGCCAACTCGAAGACTTTGCGCCGTGCGTGGGCCCAGCAGCTCGCCTCCATAACAGGTCCGGGCCTACGATCCGCCGCGTAGAGTTCGCTGTAGCCGCCATAGGCATCGGCCTGCAGCACGCCGCACCAGGCAGCCAGATGCGCCCGCGGATGCTCACCTCGGCGATCACGCGAATAGTGGAACAGCGCTGCTGGCGGTGCGGGACCCGCAAATGGCCCGTCGTCACGGACATAGACCCACAGGCGGCCGGTGTCAGTCTTACCTTTGGCCAGTACCGGCACCGTGGTGTCGTCGCCATGCAAGCGCTCGGCGCCCAGCACGTGCGCCTCAATGCGCTTGAAGATCGGCATCAGCGCCATAGCCCCGGCGCCGACCTGATCGGCCAGAGTCGACAGGCTCAACGGCACGCCTTCGCGGGCATAGCGCTCGGCTTGACGATTGAGCGGCTGGTGCTGGCCAAACTTCTCAAACAGCAGCATCGCCAGGAAGCTCGGGCCCGCCCAGCCGCGCGGGGTGACGTGGAACGGTGCTGGGGCCTGGCTGATCGTCTCGCAGTCCCGACAGGAGAAGCGCTCGCGCACATGCTGGATGACTTTCCACTGGCGTGGGATCACTTCCAATGTCTCGGTGATGTCCTCTCCCATCTTGGACAGCCGCCCCCCGCCGCACGTTGGACAGGCGCAGGAGGCGGGCTCGACCACCCGCTCGCGCGGCAAGTGTTCGGGGAATGGCTGGCGGGAGGGATGTCGGCGCACGAAGGTGGAGACCTGGGAGGTCTTGGCTGCTGCCGTCTCGGCGGTGATCTCATCTGCGCTGGCGGCGGCCTCCAACTCCTCCAGTTGGAATTCAAGCTGGTCGAGCAGACGCTTTGTGCGCTCCGAGTTGGAGCCGAACCGCTCGCGCTGGAGCTTGGCGATCTGCAGTTTGAGGTGGGCGATCTCGGCCTGATCCTGCGACATCTGGGCACGGGCCGTGGCCAACGCCTGCACGGCCAGGCTCGCCTCGGCACGGGCGGCAATCAGAGCCGCCATGAGAGCGTCGGCATCCAGCGGCAGGTCGTCGGCTTGGCGGTTCATGCCGAAGAGTGAATCAGAAATCCTGGCGTCTGTGTACTGGAAATTACCGGATCACGTCACTTTTCGCCGCCAAACGCCACGTTCAGCCCGCGCTCGACGGCCGCCAGGTGTGCCGCGGGTTTCGCCAGTCGATGCCCTCCAGCATATAGCCGAGTTGGGCCGCACTGATCGCCACCGCCCCATCGGCGGGAGATGGCCAGATGAAGCGGCCCTTCTCCAGACGTTTGGCGTAGAGCGACATGCCGATGCCGTCGTGCCAGAGCACCTTCAGCAGATCGCCACGCCGGCCGCGGAAGACGAACAGGTCGCCCGCATGCGGATCGCGGCCGAGTGCCTGCTGGATTTGCAGCGCCAGACCATTCATGCCGCGCCGCATGTCGGTGCTGCCGGTGGCGAGCCACACCCGAACCCCAGACGGAACCGGGATCATCCGCGCAGCACCCCGAGCAGACGGCGCAGCGATGTGGCGTCGATGGCTGCGTTCACCCGCAGGCAGGTGCCGTCCGGCAGTATGATATCGACGGTCTCGGGCCTGGTGATCGGCATCGACGCAGACGCCGATACCCTGGCATCAGACGTATCTGCGATCACGTTGACCGGCATGAACTCGGCCTGGAATGAAACCGCCCGCAACTCACCCCGTCGCATCTGCTGACGCCAAATCCACAGCAGCCCACGACTGATATCATGCCGCCGCGCCACGGCCGCAAACACCGCACCAGGTGCCTCGGCCTCGGCCACAATCCGCAACTTCTCTTCGATGCGCCAACGACGACGCCGCTCAATGCCACTGACAAGTTCCAATCCCAGACGTCCTTAGCAACTCTCTTAAAGACGCCAAAGAATCAGAGAGCTACTCGAACCGGGCAAGGCGGCCATCGGCGGAGGGATACGCACTGGCGTTAGTGTTGGCGTTAGTAATGGGGCCCGACGCGCCATACAGAGGTGCTGGCACCGCCGTATAGCTGACGGTAAAGCTGCTCGTGCCGCCGTGCGACACGAGAGCACTCGGCAGATCCGTCTCGAGCAACCATTGACCCGCCGATTTGCTGACTTGCAGGGCGGTGCTGTCCACTTGGAGGTTGCCCAGCGGAACCGTCAGGACAACAGCGCTTGCGCTTGGACCGTCCGGCTCAGGCCGTCTTGCCCGCCATGACCCG
>CANJXD010000637.1 GCA_947478535.1 Acetobacteraceae bacterium | reverse complement strand
GGGCCTGACCTGCGCCACCTCCTCACCTGGGGCGATGGCGTGCTGGAATCGCTCTGCGACGAGGCATCCCCGGATTTCGCGGCCTGCGATACGTCGGCCGACGATATCTGCCTCATCGGCTTCACCAGCGGCAGCACGGGCGAGCCGAAGGGCACGCTGCATTTCCACCGGGACATGCTGGCGATCTGCGATGGCTACGCCCTGCAGGTGCTGAAGCCGAAACCCACCGACATCTTCATCGGATCGCCGCCGCTCGCCTTCACCTTCGGGCTGGGGGGGCTGGTGCTGTTCCCCTTCCGCGTCGGTGCGACCGGCGTGCTTCTGGAACGCGCATCGCCGGAGGAATTGCCGGCCGCCATCGCGCGGCACCGCGCGACGGTCTGCTTCACCGCGCCGACCGCCTATCGCGCCATGGCCCAGCACGCCGGCGCGCATGACCTGTCGAGCCTGCGGAAATGCGTCTCCGCCGGGGAAACCCTGCCGGTGCCGATCTTTGAAGCATGGCATGCGGCGACGGGCCTGAAGCTCATGGACGGCATCGGTGCGACGGAGATGCTGCACATCTTCATCGCCGCGACCGAGGAGGCCATCCGCCCCGGCGCCACCGGCCTGCCAGTGCCCGGCTACATCGCCCGGGTGGTGGATGAGGCAGGCCAGGACGTACCGCGCGGCACGCCGGGGCGGCTAGCGGTGAAGGGGCCGACGGGGTGCCGCTACCTCGATGACCCCCGCCAGGCGCAGTATGTCCAGGCCGGCTGGAACATCACCGGGGATACCTACATCCAGGATGCGGATGGCTACTTCGTCTATCAGGCCCGCAACGACGACATGATCGTCTCCTCCGGCTACAACATCGCCGGACCGGAGGTGGAGGCGGCGCTGCTGACCCATCCCGCGGTCCGGGAATGCGGCGTCGTCGGCGCGCCGGATACGGAACGGGGCATGATCGTGAAGGCCTATGTCGTGGTGAAGGACGGCGTGGTGGCGGATGCCACGCTGGTGCGGGCGTTGCAGGACCATGTGAAGGCGGAGGTCGCGCCCTATAAATACCCGCGCGCCGTCGAATTCGTGGACGCCCTGCCGCGCACGGAAACCGGCAAGCTGCAACGCTTCGCGCTGCGGAAGCAGGCCGGCGGATGAGCCGGCCCACATCTCTCGCCGCCTCCGCCCTGCCGAAGGCCGCGCATCGCGTCGAATTTCGCATCCGCTTCGGGGATTGTGACCCCGCGGGCATCGTCTTCTTCCCCAACTTCTTCGCCATGGGCAATGCGGCGATGGAGGAGCTGTTCACGGAAGGCCTGGGCATCGATTTCCATGCCCTGCACGCGGCGCGCCGAATCGGCACCGGCTTCGTCCATGCGGAGGCCGATTTCTTCCGCCCCGCCCTGATGGGGGACCGCGTGGTGTTCACGCCGCTGATCACCCGCATCGGCGGTGGATCCTACGCCATCACCACCCATGTCCATCGCGGGGAGGATGAGTTGCTGCGCCTGCATCTCGTCACCGCCACCACCAATCTCGACGCGATGCGCGCCGTGCCGATCCCCGAGGATCTGCGCGCCGCGCTGGCAGGCTACCAGGAGCGTTGCGCCCATGGCTGAAAGCCCCCTCACGGCCCTGCAACCCCCGGGCTGGCCGGCGCCGCGTGGCTATGCGAACGGGCTGATGGGCAGCGGGCGCGTGGTGCTGGTGGGCGGGCAGATCGGCTGGGACGCGGATGGGCGCTTCGCGCCGGATTTTGTCGGCCAGGTGCGCCAGGCGCTGGAGAACATCCTGGCCGTGGTGAAGGAAGCCGGCGGCGGGGCGGAGCATATCGGCCGCCTCACCTGGTATGTCACGGACATGGCAGAATACCGCGCCAACCTCGGCGCCCTCAGCCCGGCCTACCGCGCCGTGATGGGCCGGCACTTCCCCGCCATGGCGCTGATGCAGGTTGTGGCGCTGGTGGAGCCGGAGGCGAAGGTCGAGATCGAGGCGACGGCGATCATCGCATAGCGCCGTCAGGCGGAAGGCGCATCCGGGCCGGGCTCACCCGCTGGCTCACCCGTTGGCGCATCCTCGGCATCGGCGCGCCATCCCCGGCGTTCCTCGCACAGCCGGCGGGCCAGCAGCGCCGCCCCCACGGCACCAGCACCGAGCGCCAGCGTCGCCGCTGCCCCCGCGGCCAATGCCACTCCCATCGTCGTCCCGGCGGCCAGGCGCAGCAGCATGGTCAGGATTCCTTTTGCGTGGCGCTTGTGATGGGGGCGCGTGGGGGGATCGGCAAGGCTCGCTCCGCCGTGCAGGAACATACCACGCTGCCATCGGCCAGAAGGTTGGGCATGGTGGGTTCCTCGCAATGCGGGCATTCCACCAGTTCAAGCCGCGGCGCGGGGCTCCCGCCCGGGTTCAGGCCGCCCGGATTCAGGCCCATGAGGGCGGGTCCGAGGGCAGCGAGGCGGTCAGCAGGCGCAGTTCCGTCAGGTTGGCCCCCTCCGCCGCCGTCTCGATGGCCTGCAACGTCATGGCCGCGGCGCTCCATCCGGCATTCAGCGCGATGCCTCGCAGCGCATGCGCCGCTTCCCGCGCCAGGCCCGTATCGCCATCCGCCGCCGCCGCGGTGAGGCGCGGGAACCGGCTGCGCCATTCCTCGGCGAAGGAATCGAGGATCGAAGCGGACGCCCCGCGGGAGGGTTGTTCCAGCACGGGGGTATAGAGCGTGACGAATCCGCCGCCCGGCAGGGGCGCGCGGCGCAGTTCCAGCCGGCTGCCATCCGGGCGTTCCCGCTGCCAGCGTTCCAGCATGCCGCCACCCTGCAACAGGCGCATCCGGCGATCCGCTTCCTTTTCCGGGTCCACCATGCCGAATTCGCCGCCCTCGGCCTGCAGGCGCAGCACCTCGGCCAGCGGCATGCCGATCCGCAGCGCCCGGCGAGGCACCCCGGCATAGTCGGGAAAGCGGGGATTCCAGCCGGCGAGGCGGAAATCGGCATCCACCACCAGCACCCCATCCGCCATCGCGGCCAGCACGCCATCCAGCATGCGGGCCTTGGCTTCCGCGCGCTGCGCGACCTGCCTCGCCTGCACATTCGCGCTGGAAAGCCTGGCATTGCGGGCATTCAGGTCGCCAATCCGCCGGCGCTGGACCAGCACCCGCGCCACCATGCCGAGCATCAGCAGGATGCAGAGACCGAGGACAATGGCGGCGATCTGTGCGGTGGCGGGCCATTCCGCAAGGCCATGGGCGCGCGCCGACGCAGCCGGCAGGAGCAGCGCCGGGGCCAGGAACAACGGGGAAATTCGGGTCGGTCGGACCCGGTCTGGTGGAAGCCG
>CANJXD010000636.1 GCA_947478535.1 Acetobacteraceae bacterium | reverse complement strand
TCGTCGTCAGCCGCCGTGCGGTGCTTGAGGAGACGCGCGCCGAACAGCGCAGCGAGCTCATCCAGGGCCTCAAGGAAGGCATGGTGCTCGATGGCGTGGTCAAGAACATCACCGACTATGGCGCCTTCGTGGACCTCGGTGGCGTCGATGGCCTGCTGCATGTCACGGACATCGCCTGGCGCCGGATCAACCATCCGAGCGAGGCCCTGACCATCGGCCAGGCCGTGAAGGTGCAGGTCATCCGCTTCAACCCGGAGACGCAGCGCATCAGCCTCGGCATGAAGCAGCTGATGGCCGATCCCTGGGAAGGGGTCGCGATCAAGTACCCGGTCAACGGCAAGTTCTCCGGCCGCGTCACGAACATCACGGACTACGGCGCCTTCGTGGAGCTGGAGCCGGGCGTCGAGGGTCTCGTGCACGTCAGCGAGATGTCCTGGACCAAGAAGAACGTGCACCCCGGCAAGATCGTCGCCACTTCGCAGGAAGTGGATGTGATGATCCTGGACGTGGACGGCCCGAAGCGCCGCATCTCGCTGGGCCTCAAGCAGGCGCAGGGCAACCCGTGGGAGCTGTTCGCGGAAGCCAACCCGCCGGGCACCGTCATCGAGGGCGAGATCCGCAACATCACCGAGTTCGGCCTGTTCGTCGGCCTCGGCCCGGATCTGGACGGCATGGTCCACATGTCCGACCTCAGCTGGGATGTCCCTGGCGAGACGGCGATGACCGCCTATCGCAAGGGCGACAACGTCAGCGCCAAGGTGCTGGATGTGGATGTCGAGAAGGAGCGCATCTCCCTCGGCGTGAAGCAGCTCGCCGCCGATCCGGCGGCCGAGGTGCTCGACCGCATCCGCAAGGGCGATGTCGTGACCTGCACGGTGACGAAGATCGAAGCGAACGGCATCGAGGTGAAGGTTGACGAGGTCCTGACGGGCTTCATCCGCCGCGCTGAACTGGCCCGTGACCGCGGCGACCAGCGCCCCGACCGCTTCGCCGTGGGCGAGACGCTCGATGCGAAGATCACCGCCGTCGATCGCGCCGGCCGCCGCCTGGCCCTGACCATCAAGGGCAAGGAAGTGGAGGAGGAGCGCGAGGCGATGAAGGAATACGGCACCACCGATAGCGGTGCCTCGCTGGGTGACATCCTGGGTGCCGCGATCCGTCGCCGCAACCAGAACCCCGACGAATGATGGGCTGACCAGCGCCGCGCCCGACCCCGGGGGAGACCTTCCGGATCGGGCGCGAGCACTGGCGCTGCCGCCTTGCTGAAACGGCCGTCCCGGCCATCCTCCTCGGCTACCGCTGCGCGGTGCCGGAGATGGCCGGGGCGGCCGTTTTGTTTTTGAGGGGCGGCGCGCGGCCCCGTGATGGATGAAGTCGCGACGATTCCACGATATCTCGCTGGCGACTTCTTCGCGGAGTGGTCACCTCGCCCTGGCGAGACTATCTGAGGGGAATGCCCCTGGATGCCGATCTTCTGCTCGACCGCCGCCGCCTGAAGCGCCGGCTTTCCCTCTGGCGCGTCGGGGCCGTGCTGGCCGCGGCCGCCTTCGCGATGGCCCTGCTCTGGCGGGACGAACTACCCGGCAAGGGCGGCCCGCATATCGCCCGCCTGTCCGTGCAAGGCTTCATCGGCGAGGACCGGAAGCTGATCGAGGCGCTGGACCGCCTGCGACGGGACCCCCAGGCGCGCGGCCTGATCGTGGCGATCGACAGCCCCGGCGGCGGCGTCGCGGCCGGGGAGGCACTGCACCACGCCCTGGCGCGGATCAGCGCGGAAAAGCCGGTGGTGGCCGTGATGGCCGGGACCGCCGCTTCCGCCGCCTACATGGCGGCGATGCCCGCGGCCCGCGTCTTCGCGCGGGACAGCACCGTCACCGGCTCGATCGGCGTGATCCTGCAATCCTTCGAGGTGTCGGAACTGATGGCCCGCGTCGGCGTGCGGGCGGAAACCATCGGCTCCGGCCCCTTCAAGGGCGTGCCGAACCCTTTCCAACCCATGCCGGAGGCCGGGCGCGCCCAGCTCGCCCGGGTGGTGGAGGACCTGCACGACCAGTTCGTGGCCTTGGTCGTCGCCGGCCGCCGGATGGAGCCCGCGCGGGTGCGGGAGTTGGCCGATGGCCGGGTCTTCACCGGGCGGGAAGCCGTGGCGCTGGGCCTGGTGGACGCGATCGGCGGAGAGCCAGAGGCACGCGCCTGGCTGGCGGCCGAACGCGCATTGCCGGCCAGCTTGCCGGTGCGGGAGGTGGAAAGCCGGAGCTTCACCGAGCGCACTTTCGGGGCATTCTTCGGTTCTTTGATAAAAGGCATTGCGGATGAATGGGTTGGCGTTGACCGCGTGCGCGCGCTTTGGCAGCCTTAAGCCCTTGAGGCACGGAAGGCTTCGGGGCCATGACCCGGTCTGAACTGATCACGCAGCTGGCGGCGGAGAATCCCCATCTCCGCCAGCCGGACGTCGAGTTGATCGTCACCACGATCTTCGATGAAATCATCGGCGCCCTGGCGCGCGGTGATCGGGTGGAGCTGCGCGGTTTCGGCGCTTTCTCCACCAAGCGGCGGGACCCCCGCACGGGCCGCAACCCGCGCACCGGCACCGCGGTGGCGGTGGACGGCAAGGCCGTGCCCTATTTCAAGCCGGGCAAGGAATTGCGGGAACGTGTGAATGGCGGGCCGTTGCAGGACGTGCCGAGGAAGCCCCGCGCCGCGAAGGCCTAGCAGGCGGCCCATCTGGCCGGGCCGCTCCGCGCGTGATACGCGGCGGGGGTAGGTTCTACCCGCCGGAATGCCCGGCCAGAGTGTGATGCACCCTCACCGCCCAACCGCGATCCATCTGCCGCAGCGCCCCCACCCGTCGGGGCCAGGGCGATGAGCGATGCGCCTGACGGCGGGCGGGCCCTGGGTGCGGTGCGGCTTCTGCTGCTGTTCGGCGCCCATGCCGTGGGCACCACCAACATCATGTCGGTCATGGCCTTCGCCCCGGCCTTGCAGGGGGATCTCGGGATTTCCCCGGTCACCTTCGGGCTGCTGATCGCCGCCTATTACGGGGCCCAGCCGCTGGTGGCGCTGCCCGGTGGCTGGCTGGTGGACCGCATCGGCGTCAGGCCTTGCCTCGCCATCTCGATGGTCTCCGTGGCCCTCGGCGCGGCGCTGTTCTCGCTGGCGGAGGGCCCCTGGGTGGCGGGCGGAGTGCTGATCTTCGCGGGGCTCGGCTATTCGCTGGTCAATCCGGCAACGAGCGTCGGCGTCGTCACCTGGTTCCCGGCGGCCTGGCGGTCCACGATGATGAGCGTGAAGCAGGCCGGCGTGCCGATGGGTGGTATCATCGCCGCCGCCATCGC
>CANJXD010000635.1 GCA_947478535.1 Acetobacteraceae bacterium | reverse complement strand
GGCCTCGACCCGCACAGCAGCTACATGAACCCGCGCAGCTTCCGCGACATGCAGGTGCAAACGCGCGGCGAATTCGGCGGCTTAGGCATCGAAGTCACGCAGGAAAATGGCTACGTCAAGGTCATCTCCCCGATCGATGACACCCCCGCCGCCCGCGCCGGGGTGAAGCCGGGCGACCTCATCACCCACCTCAATGGCCAGTCCACCCAGGGGCTCACGCTCCAGGAAGCGGTGGAACAGATGCGCGGCGAACGTGGCAGCACCATCCGCCTGACCATCCGCCGCGAAGGTGAATCCCGCCCGGTCGAACTCTCCCTGATCCGCGACGTGATCCGCCCGCAGGTCGCCCGCTTCCGGCTTGAGGGCAACGATATCGCCTATGTCCGCCTGTCCTCCTTCAACGAACAGACGGAAGGCGCGCTGCGCCGGGCCATGACCTCCATGCGCAACCAGGCCGGCGCATCGCTGCGGGGCGTGGTGCTGGACCTGCGCAACAACCCGGGCGGCCTGCTCGACCAGGCGATCCAGGTGGTGGATGACTTCCTCGACCAGGGCGAGATCGTCTCCACCCGCGCCCGCCGGGCCGAGGACGCACAACGCTGGAACGCCCGGCCGGGCGATATCGCCCAGGGCCTGCCCATCGTGGTGCTGGTGAATGCCGGGTCCGCCTCCGCCAGCGAGATCGTGGCCGGCGCGTTGCAGGACCATCGCCGCGCCATCGTCATGGGCGTGAAGTCCTTCGGCAAGGGCAGCGTCCAGACTGTCATGCCGATCCCCGGCAATGGCGCCATCCGCCTGACCACGGCGCGCTATTACACGCCGTCCGGCCGCTCCATCCAGGCGACGGGCATCGAGCCGGATATCGAGGTGCTGGCCGCGCGCCCGGACCCGAATGCCCCGGCCCGGGACCGCGAAGCGGATCTGCGCCGCGCGCTGCGCAATGATGGCGAACGTCCGGCGGCCCAGCAGCAGGCGGCACCACCGCCCCTGCCGCCGCTGAACCTGCCCGCCGGGGTTCTGGACCGCGTCGTCCGCATGCCGGCCGAAGGCGCGCCCGCCTTCGACCCGACCAAGCCGGAGACGGACCACCAGCTCCAGCAGGCGGTGCAGATGCTCCGCAACATCGCAGCCGCCCCGGCGCAGCCGCAGCGGCGCGCGCAGCGCTGAGCCACCAGATGCCCGGTAGCCCATGAGGATCCCGGCCGGGATCCCCAGCCGCCGGGCCCTTGGCGCCTTCTGGGCCGTGACGCTGGCGCTTCTGGCGGGCGGCGCCGGCGTGCTGGAATGGCTTGGGCCACCGGACGCGCCGGAAGCCCCTGCCGCGGCGGCATCCACGGCGCCCGCCGCGCCGCCTCTCGTCGCGGCAGCCCCGTCACCGCCGGCGCCCAGTGTGCCAGCGCAGACTGTGCCGGCGCAGAGTATGCCGGCACCCTCCGCGCCAACGACCGCCGCGCCGACGCCCACTGCGCCGCCCGCCCCCCAGGCGATGCCAACCCCGCCGGCCCCCGGCAGCACAGCGCCCCAGGCGAACTCCCCACCGGCCATTCCCCCACCGGCCACTCCCCCATCGGCCACTCCCCCATCGGCGGCCCTGCCACCCGCGCCGGAGCCGCCGCCCCTCGCCGCCAGCCCCGCGCGCCAGGCCGCAGCCTCGGCGGTGCCGGCGGAGGCCGTGATCCCGCCGCCCGACCCGCTGCTGCTGGAACCCGGCCGCTACGGCCCCATGCCGCGCCGCGCCGCGGAGGGCCGCACCGCCATCCGCACCTATGCCCGGCCCTTCGACCGGGAGGACCGCCGCCCCCGTATCGGCCTCATCATCGGCAATATGGGCGCCTTCGCGCAGCATTCGGAGGAAGCGATCCGCCGCCTCCCCGGCGCTGTCACCCTCGCCTTCAGCCCCTATGCCGCCCGCCCCGCCCCCCTGCTCGAACGCGCCCGCGCCCGGGGGATGGAAGTGCTGACGGCGCTGCCGATGGAACCCGCCGGCTTCGGCCAGGATGCGGACCCGGGCGACCGTGCCTTGCTCACCAGTCTCTCGCCCGAGGAAAACCTGGACCGTATGGACTGGGCCCTGTCCCGCATTCAGGGCCAGGTGGGGGTGCTCGGCGCGCTGTCCCGCATGCGGGGCGAACGCTTCGCCGCCAGCACCGAATTGCTCAGCGCCGTGCAGCAGGCGCTGACCGGGCGCGGGCTGCTCTATATCGACCCGCGCCCTGGCTCCCCCCAGCCCGCCCGTGCCGTGGGGCGCACGGTGGATGTGCTGCTCGACGAACCCGCGGAAACCCGTGGCGAGATCGAACGCCGCCTGGCGGAGCTGGAAGCGCTGGCCCGCCAATCCAACCCGCCCTCCGCCCTCGGCATGATCGGCAACCCCACCCCCGCCGCCATCGCCGCCATCCTGGCCTGGAGCGCCGGGCTGGAGGACCGCGGCGCCGTCATCGCCCCCATCACCGTCCTGCTCCGCCGGCCCAGCGAAACCACGCCCGCGCGGTGACGCGGCGCGCCGCGCCCGCTACATTGGCGGCATGACCAAGCTCCCCTATCGCGCCAATGTCGGCGCCCTTCTGTTCAACGCCGAGGGCCTCGTCCTCGTCGCCCGCCGTGCCGACATGCCCAATGCCGAAGGCCGCGCCGGCGGCTGGCAATTGCCGCAGGGCGGCGTCGATGCGGGGGAGGACCTGCGCGCCGCCGTGCTGCGCGAACTGGCGGAGGAAATCGGCACCGCCAAGGCGGAGATCATCGCCGAACATCCGGACTGGCTGACCTACGACTTCCCGCCCGAGCTCCAGGCCATGCGGATCGCCAAGAAGTATCGTGGTCAGCGCCAGCGCTGGTTCGCGCTGCGCTTCACCGGCATCGATTCGGACATCCGGCTGGATGCCGACCCGCATCCGGAATTCGACGCCTGGCGCTGGGCGGCGATCGAGGAACTGCCATCCCTCGCGGTCGCCTTCAAGCGCGCAATCTATGAGGAACTCGCCCGCCACTTTGCGCATCTCGCGGGTGAATAGCTTCTCGCTGCCGGGCGCCCTGGCCCGCTGAGGCAAGGAAGGGCCGGCGCTACGGCGCCGGCCCGTTGCGGCTACAGGACGAAGTCCGCGCTCACCATGCTCACCATGCCGTTCAGGACGATCTGGAAATCCGCCACCGCATCGCCGCTGACATCAGCTTCGACGACGGCGGTGGCCGCATTGTAGCGGAGCTGCCCGGCGGCTCCGGTGAAGCCCGCCGCGCCGCGCCAGGCGAAGGCCTGATCGTTGGCGAGATAGGGATTGGCGTCGATCGCCGAGAGGTCGATCGTCTCGGTACGGAACAGGAAGTCCGTGATCACGTCGC
>CANJXD010000634.1 GCA_947478535.1 Acetobacteraceae bacterium | reverse complement strand
GCCCAATTCTCCAGCAGCCCGACGATGACGCCACCGAGCACCGCGCCGATGATGCTGTCGAGCCCGCCCAGGATGACGGCGGGGAACACCTTGATGCCGTAGAAGGACAGCGCCGAGGACACGCCATTCACCACCCCCACCACCACGCCCGCGACGGATGACACGACGGCGGAAATCGCCCAGGACATGGCGAAGACCTTCGGCACCGAGACGCCGAGGGATTGCGCGACCTGCTGGTCGAAGGCCGTGGCCCGCATCGCCAGCCCGTGCTTCGACGCCGTGAAGAACCAGCCGAAGCCCGCCATGATGAGCAGCGAGATGCCGAGGCTCACGAGGTAGACGGTCTGCACCTCCAGCCCCAGCACGCTGACGCGTTCCACCGCGAAGATCGGCGGGAAGGGCTTGGCGAAAACGCCGAAGATCCACTTCATCAGCGCCTGGAAGAAAATCCCGAGGCCGATCGTCGCCATGATGACGCTGATCACCGGCTCCCCGATGAGTGGCCGCAGCACCACCACCTGCAAGACCAGGCCGAACAGCGTCATGAAGACCAGGGTGAACAGGAAACCCGCATAGAAGGGCAATTCCCATTCCGAGAGGAACCACCAGCACACCCAGGCGCCGACCAGCAGGAATTCGCCCTGCGCGAAATTCACCACCTGGGATGCCTTGTAGATCAGCACGAAGGACATCGCGACCACGCCATACAGCGCGCCCACGATCAGCCCGTTCAGTGTCAGTTGCAGCAGCAGCGCGAGGTCCATGTCCGTTCCCTATTCCGCGGCCATGGCAAGCGCCGTGGCGTCCGTGACCATCACGCGCAATGTGGTGCGGATGCGCTGCTTCGTGCCGTCCTGGAAGGCGATGGTGGTATCGACGGGGATGGCGTCCTCACCCCGGTAGATCGCCGCGATGATGTCGCCGTATTTCTCCGCGATGACGCCGCGGCGGACCTTGCGCGTCCGCGTCAGTTCCTCGTCATCCGCGTCCAACTCCTTGTAGAGCAGCACGAACTGGCGAAGCCGCTGGGCCGGCGGCAGGGTGGCGTTCACCTTCGCCACCTCCTCCCGCAGCAGGTCCAGCACCTGGGGGCGGGCCGCCAGGTCGGAGTATGTGGTGAAGGCAATCCGGTTGCGCTCCGCCCATTTGGACAGGATCGGGAAGCGGATGCAGATCATCGCCGCGAGGTGCGACTGCCCGGCGCCGAGCACCACCACCTCCGCCACGAAGGGGGAGAATTTCAGCTTGTTTTCGATGTATTGCGGGCTGAAGCGGTCGCCGCCGCTGGTCTCGGCGATGTCCTTGATGCGGTCGATGACGACAAGCTGCCCGCCCTTGCCGAAATACCCGGCATCGCCGGTATGCAGCCAGCCATCGCGCATATCCGCCGGCGCTTCCTGGCCGAGATAGCCGGAGAACATGTTGGGGTGGCGGGTGACGATCTCCCCCACCCCATTCGCATCCGGCTCATGGATTCGAATCTCGACGCTCTCATCGAAGCCGACGCCGACGGTGTCGAAATCCACCTCGCCCTTGCGGTGTAGCGTATAGGCGCCGAGCAGTTCCGTCTGGCCATATAGTTGCCGCAGCGGCACGCCCATCGCCTGGAAGAAGCGGAAAGTCTCCGGCCCCAGCGCCGCGCCGCCCGTGGCGGCAGACGTCAGGTTGCTGAAGCCCAGCCGATCCCGCAGCGCGCGGAACAGCAGCGCATCGGCCATGGCGGATCGCGTGCCCTTCGCCACCGCGTCCAGCCCGAGCTTCATGCCAAGGTCGAACATCCGCCGCTTGAGGGGCGAGGCATCCATCACCCGCGCCCGCACCTCGGCGGCGAGCGATTCCCAGACGCGCGGCGCGAACAGCACGAAGGTGGGGCCGATCTCCCGGAAATCGGCCATCATCGTCTCCGGCTCCTCGACGAAGTTGACCTTCATCCGCGCGATCAGTCCCCAGCCGAGGACGTAGATCTGCTCCATGATCCAGGGCAGCGGCAGGACGGAGACGTATTCGTCGTGCGGTCCCTTGGGGTCCGCCTTCAGATAGGCCCGGCAATGCCGCACCAGCGCGCCAGAGGTCAGCATGGCGAGCTTCGGCCGCGCCGTGGTGCCCGATGTCGTGCACAGCACCGCCACCGCATCCGGGTCCTGCGCCGCCAACAGCGCGTCATACTCGGCCGGGTCCTCCGCCGCGCCGATCCTGCAGAGTTCCTCCGCCGAGATCAGCCGCGGGTCATCCAGCTTCCGCATGCCGCGCGGGTCGCTGTAGATGATGCGCCGCAGCCCCGACACGCGGTCCGAGGCCGCGAGCAGCTTGTCCACCTGCTCCTCATCCTCCGCGAAGACGATGGAAGCCCCGGCATGGGACAGCAGGTAGGCAACCTCATCATCCAGCGCGTCGCGATAGATGCCGAGGCTGCGCGCGCCCAGCGCATGGGCGGCAATCTCCCCCATCACCCAATCCGGCCGGTTGTCGCCGATCAGCCCGATCACCTCGCCGCGCTGCACGCCCAACCGCTTGAGGCCCAGCGCGAAAAGCCGGGTGCGCGCGTGGTAGTCCGCCCAGGTGACACTGCGCCAGATGCCGAACTGCTTTTCCCGCAGCGCGATCTCCGCACCGTGATCCGCCGCGTTGTGCGCCAGGATGCGCGGCAGCGTGTCGGGCAAGGACCCCGGATTCAGACCTCCGGTGCTCGTCGCCTGCGGCGCCTCCGCCCTGCGGTCATCCGGGGCCGTCACGCGTCGATCTCCGCCGGATTGGTCGCCTCGTCATCCACGCCGAGATAGGCGCGCCGCACCTGCGGATGCGCCATCACCTCCTCCGGCAATCCCTCGGCGATCTTGCGCCCGAAGTCGAGCACCATGACGCGATTGGAAATGTCCATCACCACGCCCATGTCGTGCTCGATCATCAACACGGTCATGCCCCATTCCTGGTTGAGATCGATGATGAAGCGGGCCATGTCCTCCTTCTCTTCGAGGTTCATGCCCGCCATCGGCTCATCCAGCAGGATCAGCTTCGGCTTCAGCGCGATCGCGCGCGCCAGTTCCACGCGCTTGCGTAACCCATAGGGCAAGGTCCCCGCCGGGGCCTTCCGCACGTGCTGGATCTCCAGGAAATCGATGATCTCCTCGACCTCCCGCCGATGCGTGAGTTCTTCCGCCTGCGCGCCCCCCCACCAGTAGATCATGCCGCGCAGGAAGCCGGCTTTCAGCAAATGGTGGCGGCCGACCATGATGTTGTCGAGCACGCTCATATGCCCGAACAGCGCCAGATTCTGGAAGGTGCGGCCGATGCCCATGCCAGCGCGCCGATTGGGGCCAAGACGGGTGACATCCTGGCCGT
>CANJXD010000633.1 GCA_947478535.1 Acetobacteraceae bacterium | reverse complement strand
CGGGCGTGGCGATCATACGACCTGCGTGAGGCACGACCGGAAGGGGGGGGTGAGCAATTACAGGAAATCAGTGGTGTTCGCTACGGATGTTGAATCCACCCAATAAAATAAATATTCTTTATTATGAGGGGCGCTAAAGATCGGAGTGAGATCTTCTTTCATTCGTTTCAATCCCGCGCGCCCGAAGCCCGTGCATCGAAGGCGTCCGGCACGGTGCTCCCATGGTCCGTGAAGGCCTTGCGCAGCGCCTCCACATTCGGGCTGAACACGGTTTTCCGGTTCTCCACCGCCCATTCGTAGGAGCTGCGAATGGTGTCCAGCGACTGCTGGAAGCGCGGCGCCACCCAGCGCGCGAAAAGCTCGTAGCTGCGCCAGGTCTGTTCGCGGTTCGCCCAGTCATTGGCGCGGAACAGCAGGCCGCCGAAGCCGCCATCGCTCGCCTCCACCAGCTTCTCGATCCCCCGCGCCACCGTCTCGGGCGAGCCCACCAGCGTGGTGCCCGCCTTCACGCCATCCGTCAGCGGGTCCTGGGACCGGCCAGGCGGGCGGCCCAGCGCATCCTCGAAATAGGTGACGCTTTCCAGGCGTTCGCCGACCTTCACCTCGGCCATCGCCTGTTCGTCGGTCTCGGCCACATGCACGTTCATCACCAGCCGCCAGTCGCGCCGGTTCATCGTCTTGCCATGCGCCGCCGCCGCGTCCTCCGCGATCTTCCACTGCCCCGGCAGCGCGGATAGCCCACCCGGCAGGCCCGCACCGAGGGAGAGGATGCCGACGCCATGCTTCCCCGCCGTGGCCGGCCCCGCCGGGGTCAGCGTGCTCGCCACCGCGATCGGGAAATGCGGGTCGCTATAGGGGCGGAGGTGCAGCCGCGCCTCCCGCATCTCGAACCAATCCGTTTTGCGCGTTACCGGCCCATCACACGCCAGCAGCGCCATGATGGCTTCCAGCGCCTCATCCATCCGCCGCCGCTGCGTCGTCGCATCGATGCCGAGCATATAGGCGTCCGAGACCAGCGCCCCCGGCCCGCAGCCCAGCATCGCCCGCCCGCGCGTCATGTGGTCCAACTGCACGAAGCGCTGCGCGACGAGGAAGGGATGGTGATAGGGCAGGGAGGTCACGCCGGAGCCGAGCCGGATGTGCTTCGTCCGCTCCGCCGCCGCGGCGATGATCAATTCGGGGGAGGCGATGGTCTCCCACCCCGCGGAGTGATGCTCGCCGATCCAGGCCTCGTCATAGCCGAGGCGGTCCAGCCATTCGAGCATCTCGATATCGCGGCTGATCGCGAGGGTGGGATTGTCCCCCAGCCGGTGGAACGGGGCGAGGAAAATCCCAAACTGCATGCCGCGCTTCGCCATGGTGCTGTATCCGTCCCTGTTTTGCCGCAGCTTCGGATGGTTTCCCGGGTCTGCCAAGCGGCCCCTATGCCGCTTCCCCGGCGGCCCAGCCGCTCGACCAGGCCCATTGGAAATTATAGCCGCCGAGCCAGCCCGTCACGTCCACGGCCTCGCCGATCACGAACAGGCCGGGCACGGTCTTGGCCATCATCGTCTGGGATGACAGCGCGTTGGTGTCGACGCCACCGAGCGTCACCTCGGCCTTCGCATAGCCCTCGGTGCCCGAAGGCTTCAGCACCCAGCCCTTCAGCAGCGCACCGAGTTTTCGCAAATCTCCATCACCGATCTCGCCGATGACGCGCGGCGGCAGGTGGGTGGCGGCGAGGGATTGCGCCAGCCGTGTCGGCAGCAACTCCGCCAGCACAGTGCGCGCCTCCGCCTTCGGTCGCGCGCGCTTGCCCGCCAGCAGCAGGGCAGGGGCATCGCGATCCGGCAGGAGGTCGAGCGTGATGCCCTCGCCTTCGCGCCAATAGGACGATGCCTGGAGGATGGCGGGACCGGACAGGCCGCGATGGGTGAACAGCATGGCTTCGCGGAACTTCGCCTTGCCGCAACTGGCGGTGCTGTCGAGCGCCACGCCGGCCAGCGGGCGCATCACCGCCAGGAGAGTTTCCCCGAAGGTCAGCGGCACCAGGCCCGGCCGCAGCGCCGTCACCTCCAGCCCGAATTGCCGCGCCAAGTCATGCGCGAAGCCTGTCGCCCCCATCTTCGGGATGGAAAGCCCGCCCGTCGCCAGCACCAGGCTTTCCGCCGTGAAGCCGCCGCGGTTCGTCTCCACGCGGAACTGCTCGGCCTTGGTCGCGCTGGTCACCCGATGGTCGCAGCGGAGATCGACGCCAGCGGCCTCGCATTCCGCCAGCAGCATCGCCACGATCTGCCGTGCCGAGCCATCGCAGAACAATTGCCCCAGCGTCTTCTCGTGATAGGCAATGCCGTGTTTCTGCACCAGCGCGAGAAAATCGTGCTGCGTGTAGCGGGCAAGCGCCGATCGCGCGAAGTGTCGATTCTCCGACAGGAAGCGATCCGGCAGGCAATCCATATTGGTGAAATTGCAGCGCCCGCCGCCGCTGATCAGGATCTTCTTGCCCGGCTCCTCCGCGTGATCGAGCAGCAGCACGCGCCGCCCGCGCTGCCCCGCGCGCATCGCGGCGAAAAGCCCCGCCGCGCCGGCGCCGAGCACCACCACATCAAAATGCGTCACGCTGCCTGTGCCATCCCGGCCATGTCCCGCCCCACCGCTTCCGCGACCCGGATGCCATCGACACCGGCGGAATAGATGCCCCCCGCATAGCCCGCGCCCTCACCCGCGGGATAGAGGCCGAGGGTGTTGACGCTGCGGAAGCTGGCATCCCGCCGGATGCGGATGGGGGAGGAGGTACGGGTTTCCACCCCCGTCATCAGGGCGTCGGCCATGTCGAAGCCCTGGATTTGCCGCCCGAAGGCGGGCAGCGCCTCCCGCATCGCCGCCACCACGAAATCCGGCAGGCAACGCGCCAGGTTGGTCGGCGTCACGCCGGGCTTGTAGCTCGGCACCACCGGCCCGAGCGTGGTGGAGGCCCTGCCCGCCAGGAAATCCCCGACGCGCTGCGCTGGCGCGGCATAGGTGCCGCCGCCGGCCTCGAAGGCCGCACTTTCCCAGTGCCGCTGGAAGTCGATGCCGGCGAGCGGGCTGCCGGGGTAGTCCACCTCCGGCGTGATGCCGACGACGATGCCGGCATTCGCGTTGCGCTCGGCGCGCGAATATTGGCTCATCCCGTTGGTGACGACGCGGCCCGGCTCGCTTGTCGCCGCCACCACCGTCCCGCCCGGGCACATGCAGAAGGAATAGACGCCGCGCCCGTTGCTCGCGTGGTGCACCAGCTTGTAGTCGGCGGCGCCGAGGATCGGGTTACCCGCGAAATCCCCGAAGCGCGCGCGGTCGATGATGGATTGCGGGTGCTCGATCCGCACGCCG
>CANJXD010000632.1 GCA_947478535.1 Acetobacteraceae bacterium | reverse complement strand
GGCACGATGGTGATCAACGTGCAACTCACACGCACGCCGCCCTTTGACTCCGCCGCGGATTTCACGCCGGTTGGCATGGTGGCGATCAATGACGGCGTCTTCGTCGTGCATCCCGGCTTCCCCGCCCGCACGCTTGCCGAGTTCGTCGCCGTGGTGAAGGCCGCGCCCGGCAGCTATTTCTACGCCTCCTCCGGAATCGGCGGATCGACCCATCTCGGCGCGGAACTTGTGATGCAGACGGTAGGGCTGCGGATGAACCACGTGCCCTACCAGGGCGACGGGCCTGCGCTGGTGGATGTTATGGCCGGGCGCGTCCCGATCATGTCGAGCGTCATGCCCTCGGTCGCCGAGCACATCCGTGCCGGGCGGGTGCGCGCGATCGCCGCGCTGGGCGAGCGGCGCTTCCCCGGCTTCCCCGATCTGCCGACGATGAACGAGACCTATCCCGGTCTTAACGCCTCCGCCTGGCTGGCGCTTTTCGGGCCACGGGGGGTGCCCGAGCCAGTGGTGCAGACGCTGAGCACCGCGCTGCGGAAGACGCTGACGAACGAGGCGACGCTCACGAAGCTCGCCAATGTCGGCAGCGTCGGACAGGCAGGCTCGCCCGAGTCCTTGCAGTCGCTGGTGGTCTCCGATCTCGCGAAATGGAAGGCCGTGATCGACAGCATCGGGTTGCAACCGAGCTGAACACCGGACGAAGGGAGGATCCGCGGCGATGCTGGCCTGCGAACTCATCACATTGACGCTGCGGTCAGGCAATCTGCGCAACCCCGCGCGGATGGGCCATGCCCTTGAGTCCATTTCGTCCTTCGTCACGGCCTCACCGGCCGGCGACAATCTGCTCGGCAGTTGGATCAGCGAGTTCGGTCCGCAGAACCGCATCCTGCTGCTGCGGACCTATCCGTCGCTGGAGGCGATGCACGCCGAGCGGATGCGCGTGCTGCGCGTCGCCGACCCCTTCGTGCCAGCCGAGATGTTGGCCGGCATCGCCTTCGACGGCTTCGTGCAGTTCCCGGACCTGCCGCCGATCGTGCCGGCCGCGCTCGGCCCCTATTACGAGTTTCGCACCTATGTCCTGAAGATCGGCGGCCTGGCACCGACCATCGAGGCCTGGGCGAAGGCCATCCCCGGCCGTACGAAGCTCTCTCCGCTGGTCACCGTGATGCACGCGCTCGACGGAGAGCCGCGCTTCATCCACCTCTGGGGCTATCGGAGCCTGGCTGACCGCGAGCGCCTCCGCGCGGAGGCCTTCGCCACGGGGGTCTGGCCAGCGCCCGGCGCGCCGGGCTTCCTGACGGAGAATCTGCGGACCGATCTCTACGTCCCAACCGCCATCTCGAAGCTGACCTGACGCGCGGCGGTCCATAGAGCGCAGTTATGGGCGCGTCGGACGTTCCGATTGGCGGCGACTTGCCGCGCTGCGTAGTCTCACACCACGGTAAGCAAAAAGTTCCAAGGGAAGGATACGGGCGATGAGTGGGACGTCTCCGCTGAGGCGACGGCGGCTGCTGTCCGGTGCCGGGGCGCTCGGCGCCGCGAGCATCGCCTCCGGCACGGCGCGCGCGCAAGACCGCTATCCAACGCGGCCGGTGCGCATTGTCTCTCAGTTTGCCGCGGGCGGCCCGGCCGACATCATCGCGCGCATCGTCGCCGACCGGCTACAGACGCGCTGGGGACAGCCGGTGGTGGTGGAGAATCGTATCGGCGCCGCCGGCACGATCGGTGCGACCTATGTCGCGCGCTCCGTACCCGATGGCTACACGTTGCTCATGGCGACGAACACCCACGTCATGAACCCGACGCTGATTCCAAACCTGCAATACGATCCGCTGGCTGACTTCACGCCGATCATGCGCGTCGCGTCCTACTACATGTTCCTCGTCTGCCATCCCTCGGTGCCGGCGCAGAACGTGCAGGAGCTCATCGCGCTGGCGAAGCGTGATCCGGGTTCGGTCACGGCCGCGACCATCGGCGTCGGTTCGGTGCCGCATCTGTCGGCTGCGCTCTTCGCGCTGCGTGGTGGGGTAGAGCTGACCTACGTCCCCTACAGCGGCTCCGCGCAGAACGTGCTGGCGGTGCTGAACGGCGAGGTGAACATGCTCTTCCTCGGCTCGCTGGTGATGGAGCATGTGCGTGCCGGCCGGCTGCGCGTGCTCGGCGTCGGCAGCCCGGGGCCATCCCCGGATGCGCCTGGCGTGCCGACCATCGCCGAGCAGGGACTGCCGGGATTCGAGGCGCCGGTCTGGTTCGGCATGCTGGGACCGCGCGGCCTGCCGCAGCCGCTGGCGGAGCGGCTTTACGACGATATCCGTTGGTCGCTGGATCATGACGAGGTGCGGGCCAAGCTACTCAGCCAGGGTATCCGCACGGAGGACATGGATCCACGGCGCTTCGCCGCACGCATGGTGGAGGAAGTGCCGCTCTGGGCGGATGTCATCCGCCGTGCCGGCATCCGGTAGCGATGATCAGCCGGCGCAGCGTGAAGCCCGCCGGACTCAGGGTATGGTCCGTCGTCGGATGCTTTGAGACAGCGCTGGCCGGCAGGCTGACGCCGCGCTGCGCGCGGGGCGGTGCTTGAGTTCAGGTCAACCCGAGCGCGACTGCAATTGGTTTGACCGTCACCTGCCCTGGGCCAATCCTGATCCTCGTCCGAGGACGATGGGGGAAGCGTGAGCGGGAATGCTGATATCGTGGGGCCTATGAGCACCCCATGCGGGATGCCTCAACCTCACCAGGCTGCGGCATCGGTAGTGTCTCAGTCTGAAATCAAGCGGGGTTGACCACCCCGCCTCGGTCCTCGCGCCGCCGGACCGCCCGGCGTATGATGGCGCCATGGCAAAGACACCGAAACGCCCCCGCGACCCGAACCAGCTTGCACGGTTGATAGTGGACTTGGCGACTGGCGACCAGTGCGACGACACGCCCCGCCCTGCTGATCAGCAAAAGAGCGCCGCCGGCAAGATTGGCGGCGCCGCTCGGGCTGCCTTACTGCCCGAAGATCGTCGGGCAGAGATTGCGCGAACAGCGGCGCTTGCCCGCAAAAGACAAGGCACGGCAAACTAAACCTTGACGCTTACGCGATCCGCATGCCATTCAGCGCATACAGGAGGCCGCGATGACCACCGATTCTCTTCCCGATCTTGAGCGTGAGATGATCGCCATCGTTCGGCGAGCGCACGCGCTTGGCGTCGCGGAAGGTCAACGCATGACCCTCTCATCGTTCATGCAGTTTGCCAGCACCGCACTCCCTGCCGCCCCGGAAGCCATGCAGCAAGAGCATCGTGCCCCGGTTGAACGTAAGCGCCCCCCGTCTGAGCCGCGCCAGCGCGCCCCGCATGGACAAGTTCAGATCGCG
>CANJXD010000631.1 GCA_947478535.1 Acetobacteraceae bacterium | reverse complement strand
TCTGGCCCGCCGTCAGCGCCTGCGTCGCCACGCGCGTGTTGTCGAGCGCGTAGCTCCAGGCGCCCGTCGTCGTGTTGAAGGTGAAGTCGCCATAGGTGCCGATGAGCGACGCCGGCGTGGCGAACACCGCCTCGCCCGCATCCGGGTCGGCGATGTCGAGATCGCCGGTGATGGTATCCGCGCTGTCCTCGGTGATCGTGCCCGTCGCCGTGCCGCTGATCGTCGCCGCGTCATTCGCGCCCGTCACCGTCACCGTGATGATTTGGCTGTCCGTGCCGAAGGCGGTCCGCACTGTCAGCGCATCAAGGACCTCCTGCCCCGCCGTCAGCGCCTGCGTCGCAACACGGCTATTCGCCAGCGCGTAGCTCCAGGCCCCCGTCGTCGCGTTGAAGGTGAAGTCGCCATAGGTGCCCACCAGCGACGCCGGAGTCTCAAAGGTCGTCTCGCCCGAATCGCCGCCGGTGATTTCCAGGTCGCCGCTAACGATGGCGCCACTGTCCTCAGTGATCACGCCTGAGGCCGTGCCGGTGATCTGCGCCGCGGCGCCAACGCCGCGGATAAACGCCGTCACCGTCTGGGTCGCAGTGCCATCGAGGGATGAGACCACCAGCGTATCCGTCACCACCTGGCCCGTGCTCAAGGCGCGCGTCACTGGCCGGGCATTGTCGATCGCGTAGGTCCAAACGCCGGTCGTGGTATCGAAGGTGAAATCGCCATAAGTACCGGCCAGGTCTGCCGGTGTCCGGAAAGCGGCCTCGCCGCTGTCCCGGTCCTGGATCAGCAGATCGCCGCTGATGATGATTTCCGTCCCCTCGGTCACGGTCGCGCGGGCCGGCGTGCTGATCGTCGCGGTATCGTTCACACCGAGGATGGTGATCGTGATCGACAGGCTGGAGGCACCATCCGCCGTCGTGACGGCCAGGATATCCGTCCCCTGCGCGCCATCCGGCAGCGCCTGGGTGATGGCGCGGGCGTTGTCGAGCGTATAGCTCCAGGCCCCCGTCGTCGTGTTGAAAGTGAAACGGCCATAGACGCCGTCCAGCGACGCCGGTGTCGCATAGCCCGTCGCACCGCCACCGGCCGCCAGGGGCGGCAAGGCGCCACTGATGGCGCCGGCAACGTCCTCGGTCGTGAAGCCGGTCGATGTGCCACCGCCACTCGCCGGACCGCCGGCGAGAAGCTGGCGGCTTCCATCCGCGAAAACCAGCCATTCCGCGCCGATCGCCGTCGCGGTCCCCTGGTCTCCGTCGCTGGAATCGATATCGGTGACGGTCGTCGTCACGCCCGTCGTCAGCACGCTGTAGCCTGCGCGGCTGCCCGCCAGATGCACCTCGTCAACGCCCGCGCCGCCGAGCAGCGTATCCGCGCCGCCAGCACCCACCAGCGTATCGGCACCCTCACCGCCCGCGAGGAGATTGGCGTCCGCGGTGCCGGCGATCAGGTCGGTGCCACTGCCGCCCTCGGCGTTCTCAATGCCTTCGATCGTATCGCCCGTGGCCTGCCCACCGGCGACGGCTCGGGCTGCGAGGTCGATCTGCAGCGCGGCCGTTTCTCCGGCGTAGGAGACGAGGTCCGATCCCTCGCCGCCCCGCAGCAGGTCCGCCCCGGCGCCGCCGCCGAGCGTGTCATCCCCCGCCCCGCCGCTCAGTGTCTCAGCCCGCGCCGCGCCGCGCAGAACGTCGTCGCCACTGCCCGCAGTCAGGTCCTCGATGCTGCGGAGCGTATCGCCCTCCGCTTCACCGCCCGTCGCCGCCCCGCTCGTTAGATCCACGGTGATGCCAGTGGATTCCGCGGCGTAGGAGACAGCATCATTGCCCGCCCCGCCATCCAGCAGGTCCGCACCCAGGCCGCCCGCCAGCAGGTCGTCCCCGCCCGCGCCGAGCAGCGTATCGGCCCCGGCCCCACCGGTCAGCCGGTTCGCCGCGATGGTGCCACTCAGCGCATCGTTGCCGGCGCCACCTGTCGCGTGCTCGAAGCCGAGGATGGTATCGCCGCCGGCGCCCCCGCCACTCGCCACGCCAGCCCCGAGGCCGATGACGAGGTCCGCCGTTTCCTCGCTGTAGTCGACCAGGTCCGCATGCCCGGCGCCGAGTATGAGGTCCGCGCCCTGCCCGCCGCGCAGCGTGTCATTGCCCGCGGCGCCCAGCAGCGTGTCCGCACCCGCGCCGCCCACCAGAAGGTTGTCCGCGGCATCGCCGACCAGCAGGTCGTTGCCGGCGCCGCCGATGGCGCCCTCGATATCGATCACCAGGTCGCCCTCGGCACCACCGCCGGCGGCGTGATGCGACAGCAGGCTGATGGTGAGGTCCGCGGTCTCGGCGGCATAGACAGCGACGTCGAAGCCGGCGCCGCCATCGAGCACATCGGCGCCACCGGCACCGGTCAGCGTATCGGCGCCCTCGGCGCCGAAAAGCTGGTTCGCCTCCACGCCGCCGGTCAGCGCATCATCGCCGCTGCCAGCGACAACCCGTTCGATGCCGTGCAGCGTATCGCCATCGGCGCTGCCGCCGCTCGCCGTGCCGAGGGCGAGGTCGATGACGAGATCGGCCGCCTCCTCCGCGTAGGAGAGAAGGTCGGAGCCCGAGCCGCCCTTGATCATGTCGCCACCGGTGCCACCGGCCAGCGTGTCCGCGCCCGCGGACCCGCTCAGCGTATCGGCGCCCGCACCGCCGACCAGCAGGTTCACCACGGCGCTGCCAAGCAGGCGGTCATCCCCCGCGCCGCCCACCAGGCCCTCGATCGAGACCAGGCGATCGGCCTGCGCCGAGCCGCCGAGGCCCGTGCCAAGTGCCAGGTTCACCGCGATCACGGCCGTGTCATGGGCGTAGGAGACGACGTCGAATCCCTCGCCACCATCCAGCAGGTCACCGCCGCCGCCGCCCACCAGCGTGTCCGCACCCGCGCCGCCGGCGATCTCGTTCGCACTCGACGTGCCGGTCAGATAATCGTTGCCGCTGCCGCCGATGAGGCGGTCCATGCCCTGGACCGTATCGCCTTCGGCATCGCCACCGCTGGCGGTGCCGGCGCCGAGATCAACCACGATATCAGCGGTTTCCGACGCGTAGGACAGCAGGTCGCTGCCCGACCCGCCATTCATCAGGTCGGCGCCCGCGCCGCCGATCAGCGTATCCGCGCCAGCCGCGCCAACCAGCGTATCGGCGCCGGCACCACCTTCGATCTGGTTGTCAGTGCCATTGCCGAACAGGCGATCACTGCCTGCGCCGCCCATGAGCGCCTCGATCCCCAGCAGGCTGTCGCCTTCCGCCCCGCCGCCAGCGCCGCGCCCGGTTGCCAGGTTGACGGCGATATCCGCCGTCTCGTCCTCGAAGGAAGCCTGGTCGATGCCGTCCCCACCATCCAACAGGTCC
>CANJXD010000630.1 GCA_947478535.1 Acetobacteraceae bacterium | reverse complement strand
GTATGCGGGCCGCGCAGCAGGGTCACGGCCTGGCCACCGACGCGCCAATCCCCGGCGAGGGCATCAAGCGCGCCATCGCCATTGGCCAGCAGCACCTCGCCGGCGACAAAGCTGCGACGGCGACTGCCCTCGGGCAGGATGGGCAGGGCATATTCGAGGGCGGGCGGCTCCAGCAGCCGGGCGGGATACGGCTGATCCGACGCCAGCAGATCGCCGGGCTCGCCCAGCCAGCCGCGATCGGAGACCCGGATCACCGGCGTTGCCACGGGCAAATCCGCGGGGCGATCGGCGGCAGCGAGGGGCGCGCCGGCCATCATCCCAAGCGGCGCCGGCGTGGCCTCTGCGGCGGCGCTCGGCTGGATGCCGAGTTGCAGCAGCCAGACCACGTCGCCAGCGACCAGTTCCGAGGGCAGCAGGATCGGCGGGGCGGGCGGTGAGGCCGGCGCCCACCACCCCGCCAGGGGGATGGTGGCCAGCGGGGCTAGGCCGATCATGCTGCCATGCTCCGCTCGATGACGAGGCGCAGGCCGCGCACCTCCTCGCGCAGAGCCTCCAGCGTGACCTGCTGCTGCTGCGCCGCGTTCTGGGCGCGGTCGCTGGCGCGATCGATTGCCCCGCTGAGGTCATCGGCAAAGCCGGGCAGGTCGAGCTCCCCGCCGAGGCTGATGACCGTCGACTTCACCATCCGCTCGATCGCCGCGGCCTGGGCGCCGCTGCCGTAATAGGCGCTGTTCGCCTGCAGCAGCGTCGCGCCGCTCTGGGTCACGCGAGACAGATCGGCGGCATCGGGCCCGGCGACGCGGGCGGCGGTGATGGCGGCCTCGAATTGCGCCTGGGCAGCGCCGAATTGCGTCTGCGCCGAGCCCGTGGAGAGCGACACCTGGTCGAGAAAGCCGCCGAGGACGCGGCCGCGGCTGACCTGGTTGGCAAACACCGTGGCATAGCGCTGCGGCGCCTGCAGGGCTGTCGCCAATTCCTCGAGGCTGGCAAAGCTGCGCTCGTTCAGCGCCTTGCCGAGGACCGGGTCGCCGCTGCTGAAGCTGAACTGGCGCAGCGCGCTGGCGAGGTCGCGGGACTGGTCGGCACTGTCGACCTGGCCGTTGATGACGCGGGTGTTGTCGGCCACGGCGATGTTGTTGGCGGCAAGCGTTGCATTCAGCTGGGCGATGGTGGCCCGGGTCTGCGCCAGCGCCTCGGCTCCTCCGGCGCCGTTGCCAGTCTGCTGGTAGCCATCGACGCTGAACTGCCCGCCGGCGGCGGAGAGGGCAAAGCCAAAGGCATTGGTCTTGGCGCCGGGCCCGAGCAGGCCACCGCCAGCGCCCCCCGCCACGCCGCCGAGCAGCCCTGCCGCGACAAGCCCGATCGGACCGCCCAGGGCGGCAGCGAGGCCGACGCCAGCCAGCGAGCCAATGCCGGCGCCGATCATGCCGTTGGTCTGCCGTGCCGGGCTGTTCCCCGCCACCAGGCTGCCGACCATGCTGCCAGCGCCAAAGCCGAGCCCAATGCCGCCAAGTGCGCTAGAGAGGGTGCCGGTGCCGAGCAGCCCGGAGACGGCACCCTCGCCAGCGGCGCCAAAGCCGCCATAGGAGGCGGCCCCGCTATTCGCCGCGAAGGTCACGCCATTGCCGGCGAGGCCGGAGGCCACGCCAAGGGCATCGATCGCCCCGGTCAACCCGCCGCTGCCGAACAGGCTGCCGAGGCCCAGCAGATCGGTCAGCGCGCCAAAGCCCGAGCCCTGGCCAGTGGCGGCGCCGGTAAAGCCGATGGTGCTGGCGAGATCGCGCACCAGCGGCTGCATGACGGTAACGCTGAGGGCCTCGACGGCAGCCCGGCGCAGCAGGCTGCCAAAGCTGGTGGCGAGGGACTGAAACACGTCCTGCCCGCGCAGCGCGCCGTCTTCCAGGGCGGTGTAGGTGACATCGGCCAGGCTGTCGCCAAAGCGCTCGACGGCACGATCGAGACGCCGGGCATTGGCGTCGGCCTCCCGCTCCGCGGCGCGCATGGCCTCCTGGCGCGCCCGCTCGGCCTCGCGGTTGCCGATGCCCAGGCCGCGTTCGGCGGTGCGGCGGGCGAGGGCCTCGGCGCGTTCGAACTCTCGCTCGGCCTCGGCATTGGCGCGGGTGGCGCCGCGGGCGGCCTCCTCGGCGGCGCGCTGTTCGCGGGTCAGCGCCTGGGTGGCCCGCACCCCCGCCTCGGCGCGCAGTTGGGCAGCCTGGGCGGCGGCAGCGGCGCTGCGCCCCGCCTCCTCCTCGGCGAGACCCTGGTCACGGAGATTGCGCATCTCCTGATCAAAGATGCGCTGATTGGCGGTGGCGCCGGCCTGGGCCACGGCCTGGCGATTGCGCTCGGCCTCCAGCGCGGCGAGCCCGCCGCGCCGCAGGGCGGTGAGCTGGGCCTCGGTTCGGGCAGCCTCCTGCTCGATATCGGCAAAGGGGCTGTCGCTGTTGATCCGGCGCAGCGTCTGCATCGCCAGGGCGGTGCGCAGGACCTCCTCAGCGAGGGCGCCGAAGTGACGGACGTAGCTGTCGACCTGGGATTGCGCCGCACCCTGGGCATGCATCAGGGCGACGGTCTGCGCCGCCACCTGCAACTGCCCGCGTTCAAAGGCCTGAACGGCGGGGAGGGAGTCGAGCAGCACGTCCCGCTGGCGCAGCATGGCGACGGCATTGTCACCGGCGGTGCGGGCGACGCCATCGAGGGTGGTGGCCAGGGCGCGCTGGCCCTCGACGGTGAGGCGGGTCTGCTGGTCATAGGCGGCAAGCGCCTGGCGCAGGACGGTCAGGCCGGCATCGTTGGAGGCGGGCGTCGGGCTGCGGGTGCCCAGCGCATTGCCCAGTGGGTCGAGATCGGGGGCGGTCGGGTTGACCATCTCCCGGATGCCACTGGTGGAGGCCAGGCGCAGCTGGCTGGCCTGGCTCTCCAGGGCATTGTTCTGGCGCTGCAGGACGAGCATCTCGGCGCGCTGGCCGGCGGCGCTGAGGCTGGCATACCCGATGGCGAGGCGATTGATCGCCTCGGCCTCCTCCTCGACACCCCTGATGCGGCGGTCGCTGAGGTCGAGCAGGCGCTTATAGCCATCCTCGACGTCGCGCAGCACATCAGCCAGGGTCACCTGCTTGTCGGCCAGCCCGGCGAATTGGGCGCCGAGGATGCCGAGGGTGAGGATGGCCCCGGCGACGGCACCGCCGGTGCCAAAGACGCCGAGCATCTGGCTGCCCTGCTGGGAGAGGGCGACGAGGGCGCTCTGCCCGCCGGAGACCTGGACGGCGAAGTCCTGCACCTGAAAGCCGGCCTGGCCGATGACCTGGCCGAAATTGCGGGCGCTGCCGGTGGCGGCCTCCATCGTCATCGCCGTGCGCTGATGGGCGAGG
>CANJXD010000629.1 GCA_947478535.1 Acetobacteraceae bacterium | reverse complement strand
TCCGGGCCAGCCTGCACTGCAACGGGCGCAGGCGCGGGCGGAGGGATCGCTACTGCCTCCATCACTGGCTCCGACCTGGCGACCACGTGGCCGACCGGCTCTGGCGCCTTGGCCGCTTCCGGTTGCGTCGACGGGGACGATTGCAGCGGTGATCTGGCGGGGAAGCCGCCTTCCCAGATTTGGGCACGAACGCCGGACTCGGTGCGACGGGTCACCCCAGGGCCCACGCCGGTTCGCCGGGTCGGAAGGTGCACAACCTCCACGACGCGACTGCCGCCCGCCTTGCCCCTGCGAGGGATGTCCCGGTGGTCACGCTGGTCGCTGTTCGCAATCCGTCCGCCGCCGAGGCGCGCGAAGATGTCGTCGATCTCGGACATGAATCTCCAATGAATCCAGATGCCCGCGCGCAACGCGCTGAGCGGGTGTCGAAACGGGGATAAAAATGGTTGTCCGCCAAACTGCCGGAGCAATGAGGAGCACCAGTATAGCAGATAAGTTGGGGCGGGTATGGATTATGATCAACGGGGCCGTAAGCGGATCGAATCGGCTCCGCCGATCTCGCAAGCCAGAATCTGCGGTTGGCAGGGCTACGCCGACGCGAAGACGCACTCCTCAAACGTCGAGGGCCGCGTGATGGCTCCAGCACGCAGCATCGCCGCGCGCAGGCGCTCGAAGGCCTCCACCGTGATAGCGGGCGTGGCTGGCCAGATGCCGCCGGCTTGGTAACGCGCGATCACGTCGAGCAGCACTTCGGGCGCAAGGTCGGGAAGGAATCGTCCAACCGTCTCAGCGATCTCGCCCGGCGCCGCCTGCCGCACCCAGGCAAGCGTCGAGGCCATGCCGCGGAGCAGAGCCGCAATGGCATCGCGCTTCGCGTCGATCCTTGGTTGCATCGCGTAGAAGGTGGAATAGGCGGTTGCGCCGCGCGATGACGCGGCATCCCAAACGTGACCCACCCCGGCCCGCACTAGGTCGGTCACGAAGGGTTCCAGCAGTTGCGCCGCATCCAGGTTGCCCGCCGTAAGCGCCGCCGCGTTCTCCGCCATGCCGGGCCCGTTTACCAGCTTGATGGCCGCGGGATTGACCGAGGCGCGCGCCAGGTCATGCGCGAGCATCCACCACGGCGTCGGCACTTCAGATACTACCCCGAGCGTCAGGCCGGCCAGGTCGGCGAGCCTGAAGTCCGGCCGGGGCGTGCGGCCGACGATGAAGAAGGGATCGGCCAGCACGGCGGCGCCGAAGCAGCGCAGCGGGCTGACGGGATCGCGGTCATGCTCCATCAGCACGCGGATCGGCCCGCCCCAGCCGACATCGGCTTCGCCGGACATCACGGCCGCCAGCACACGTTCGCCCCCGCCGCGCGGCGACGTTCCGACCAGGAGCTCGACACCCAGGCCTTCAGCGTCGAAAGCTCCGCGTGCCATCGCGGCGTAGAAGGGCACGTAGAAGACCGTACGAAACGGCTCCTGCAGCCGCAGCGTCATCGCCATGCCCGATCCTCCGTTGATGATGCCGACGTCGGCATGGGGTGACCCGTGCCACGGATCAGTCGGTGCGGATGCCCGCTTCGCGCACGACGCGCGTCCATCGCGCAATCTCCTCCGGGATGAGCGCCGCGAAGGCGCCTGGGCCGGTGTCGAGGGGGTCGAGGCCGTTGTTGCTCAGCTGCCGCTGCACGGTCGCAGTCTGCAGCGCCGCCGCGATGTCTGTGTGCAGCTTCGCCAATATCGGCGCCGGCAGCCCGGCCGGGCCCATCACGCCGAACCAGGAGATCGTCTCGTAGCCGGGATAGCCCTGCTCGGCACCCGTCGGCACATCCGGCAACTGGCGCCAGCGGCTCAGCCCCGTCGTGGCGAGAGGCCGGACACCGCCCGATTGAACCGCCGGCAGTGCGGTTGAGATGTTCAGGAAGGCGGCCTTGATCTGCCCGCCGATCACCGCCGCCTGAAGGGGTGCGGCGCCCTGGAAGTGAATGTGGTTGAACTCGGCGCCGGCCATACTGCCGAGCAGCGCCGAGGCCAGGTGTCCACCGGTGCCGAACCCCGCCGTGCCGACGGACACACCCCCAGGGTCAGCCTTGGCGAGCGCAATCAGCTCCGGCAGCGAACGCGCCGGCACGGAGGGGTGCACGGCCAGGAGGTAAGGGAGGTAGGCAACCTGCATGATCGGCGTGAAGTCCTTCACCGGGTCATAGGGCAGGGTCGGCATGAAGGGCGGGTTCATGACGTGGGACACCGCGACGAGCAGCAGCGTGTTCCCATCCGGCGCCGCCCGCGCCACGGCGTTCGCGCCGATGGTGCCCCCGCCGCCCGGCCGGTTCTCAATGACGACTGTCTGGCCCCAAGGGCCCTGAAGCGCCTCCCCAAGGGCTCGCGCCAGGATGTCGACCGGGCCGCCGGGGGTGAAGGGCACGATGATGCGGACGGAGCGGCTGGGAAAGGCCTGGGCCACCGCCGGGGTGGCGCCCATCCCGGAGCCCAAGGCACCGGCGCCAAGTAGGGCTGCGCGGCGCTTGAAGGGCGTCGTCCGAGTGGGCGGGAAATCCTGGGCCTTGGTCATCGCGGGCGCCTCCGTAGCGGTGCCCGGCAACGCCGCAATCCGGCGCCAGCCTGCCTCAACCGCTCACCACATCCCGCCAGCGATGCACCGCATGCGTCAAGAGCCGGCGCGGCAGTCGGCTGACACCCTCCCCTGAATGTATCCACTCAGACGGAGAGTCCTCTGTGTCGATGGCTGGTGGTTGAGGAGATGGCAGCGGGGTCGGGGGCATGCTCCCAACCCCGTTGGCCGGCGATCGCGGCGGGCGTACTCGCGGATCGCGGCACGATCCGAGGCGGTCGAATACACAGAAGCGTGACCATTCCGTCGGCTTCCTGTCGCCGCAAGTCGATTCCGAACCTATCGCCCGCGAACATATGGTCTATACTTAGCGCTCATTGCATTAGGTCGCTGCCATATTTCCGGCCGTCTTAGGCATACGGCCGGCGGCGTAATATCGAAAGCGACGAAATCTTCCGTCTCCCGGGAAAAGAACGATCGTAACTTTGGCAAACCAAAGCGGCAATGTTGGAGAAGTGAGCGGATGAAAGCGTGCCGCACCCTCGTTATGGAGGATGACCCGCTGATGGGCATGCTGCGTATCGACTTGCTCGAGAAGATGGGCTGCGACATCTGTGCGATCGCGGCTACCGCCGCAGATGATGCGACCGCCGCCGCTCAATACAGACCGGACCAAGTGATAGCCGGCGTGCGGGTGGATGATGGAAGGTAATTGCTCACCCCCCCCTTCCGGTCGTGCCTCACGCAGGTCGTATGATCGCCACGCCCGCGAGGGCGGCGCGCAACGCCTCGAGGGCGGTCCTTCCATGCAGGC
>CANJXD010000628.1 GCA_947478535.1 Acetobacteraceae bacterium | reverse complement strand
GTCTATCTGGCGGCGGTGGTGGATTGGTTCAGCCGGCGGGTGCTGGCGTGGAAGTTGTCGATCACGCTGGAGACGGAGTTCTGCATCGACGCGGTCCGGGAGGCGCTGGCGCTGCACGGCAAGCCGGCGATTTTCAACACGGACCAGGGCAGCCCGTTCGCCTCCGTGGCGTTCACGGGGCTGCTGCAGGAGCAGAAGATCGCGATCAGCATGGACGGCCGCGGCGCGTGGCGGGACAACGTGTTCGTCGAGCGGCTGTGGCGGACGGTGAAATACGAGGAGGTCTATCTGCGGGCCTATGACAGCGTGAGCGATGCGCGCGCGTCGCTGGGCCGGTATCTGGATTTCTACAACTGCCGGCGGCCGCTACGCCCGCCCTGCGTGAGGCCGCACCACCGGCAAAACGTGCGTATCAACCGGCAGGCGATCCAGTTATCGGAACCGAAACGCTGTAGCGAGAAACCTAGCCACTTCTAACCGATCCACCTCTGACAGGATCCTCGTCGAGGATCAGCACACGCGAAGCCTTGGTGGTCACATTGGTATTGCCGTGTGCATCGAGAAGCCTTGCAGGAGCCCTTCGTTTACTGGTGCCGTTGTTGCCGATACCGGCATCGCCCCGGGTGCGGCCTCCATCAGGCGAACCGTCACAATCGCGCCGCCATCGGGGTGGTTGGCGATCCCGATGCTCCCCCCGAAGCCACGGATCGTGCCATAGGAAATGGAAAGACCGATTCCGGTGCCCTCCCCGATCGGTTTGGTCGTGTAGAAAGGCTCGAACACACGGTCCAGTACCGCGGGGGGCACGCCGGTGCCGTGATCACGCACGGTCAGCACCACCTGTTTATTGTCCACATCGTGGCGCCCGGTGAGTTCGATGCACCGTTTCGGTTGATCCTTCCCCCGCATCGCATCCCTGGCGTTCACCATGAGGTTCATGAGAACCTGCTCCAGCGCCACCAGTTCGCCACACACCAGCGGCAAGCCCTCAGGCACATCGACCGCAGCGCGAATCCCAGCGGTTTTGAGCATGGCCCCGGAGATCGCCACCGCACCGCGGATCGCCGCGGCGAGACAGACGGGGCCATTCTCGGCAGAACCCGTCCGGCCAAAAATCCCGAAGTGATCCACAACATCACGCAGGCGGGTCGTCTGGACGGCGATCTCTTCCAACCGGCGTCGGGCGGATCGCCGCTGCGCCTCTCCGCCATGGTCGAGTTCGGCGGCCGCGATATCCGCCGCCAGGGCAATGGTGGCGGAGGGCTGGTTCAACTCATGCGCCAGACTGGTGGCCATTTCGCCGAGCGTCGCCAGCTTCGCCGTGGCAATGGCCTGCGCCCTGATCTGCCTTTCCGCGGTGATGTCGGTCAGCAGGCCGAGCACGACGACCGAGCCATCCGAGTAGGCTTCTGCCACCCTGCAATGGTCACGCAACCAAAGGACATCGCCACTGGCGGTCCGCGTGCGATATTCGCTGCTCGCCTCACCGACGGCACAGACCCGGCGGTTGAAGGCATCGCGCGGCCCAGCCCCCCAATCCTCGGCAATCAGGGTGGAAAAGAAACCAGAGTTGTCGAAGGCCTCCCGGTGCCAGCCGGTCATGCGCTCGACGTTGGAGCAAATGTACAGGGACCGGTATGTGCCAGCAGCATCCAGCACACCGCGATAGGCGACACCGGGCAGCGCTTCCAGCAACGCCATAACCTCCGTCCGGGAGAGCTCGGCGAATTGGGCCTGCGCCCGCGCGCGCTGGCGGGAAAGCCAGGTGAGTGCCAACGCCCCGAGTGCCGCAAACACCCCGAGCGCGGATAGCAGCGCGGACCAGAGGATTCGCTGCCGCTCCGCAAAACCTTGGAGCGTCTGTTCCTCGCTCATGGCGAAGGTGACCAGCAGCGGCCAGCCGGGAATGAAGCGCCAGGCGGTAAGCGAATTCTGTCCAGCCGATGAGCTTTCCACGCGGAAGACGCCGCCAATCCCATCCGCCATCTCGGCCAGGACCGCCAGCGGGACGCGTTCGCCCACAAAGCGCTCGATATCCTCGTTCCGGCTGAGAATGCTCCCGTCTGTGCGGAGCAGAGTGGCGGTGGCGCCCGCGGCAAAATCGAGTTCTCGCAAATCGCGCCCGAGCTGCGCCACATCGAGCGAGATCACGACAACGCCAGCGAAGTCGCCGGCTTGATCGAGAACCGGGCGCGTGACCTGCAAGCTCCAGGCTCCCGAAGCGCGACCAACCAGCGGGACGCTCACGAAGGGTTCCAGCCGGCCTTCCCGATGCACTCGGAAGTGCTCCCGGTCGGACAGGTCCAGCGGCATGGCGTTGAAGTCGAACCCGGGGACGCTGGTCCAGAGCACCAGGCCACGGTGGTCGATGAACGCTACCTGCAACACTCCAAGGCGGCGCGTATCCGCCCAATCCTTCAAATGCGCCAGGATCGCGGGATCACCAATTCGCGGTGCCTCGCCCACCCAGCCAAAGGCCTGCACCCCGAGCCTGTGCAGCGAGGTGATCGCCTCCAGCGTGCGCTCAACCCGCTGCCGCACAGCCTGGGCGGCAGCCGCGGCGACCTTTTCGTTGTCGGCTCGTTCCCTAGCAAGGTGCTGGACCAAGTCGTTGCGAATTAAAACAACGCCGCCGACACCGGAGACCAACAACACACAGAGCAAAACAGCACCCAACAAAGGCAGTATGGACCGAGGCAAAGACCGGACAACCGGAGGCCGGCCCAATCCAGGCTCGGCCGCAGCATATTGCGGGGTTGTCGGCTCTTCTGTCATGATGCTCACAGTGGCAAGGCCAAGCGCAACGCCATGGCACGATCGCTTCCGTTCCACGATGTCAGCACCCCGCCATGCTGCTCGGCCAGGCGCCGCGCGATGGAAAAGCGGAGTCCCTCCTGCGTGCGGGACAAAAGACTGGTTGTCTCGACAAAGGCGATTTCACTTGGTGGCTCGGGCGGCTTCGCCATGCCCGCCGGCGCGACAAGAATGGTCAGCACCGCCCAACGCGCTAACGTGGTGCCGGATGTCTCGACAGGCTCAAGCACGACGCTGACGCTCGTGCCTGCCGGCGCCCAATCCAGCGCCGTGGCGAGACACAGTTCGATCGCCCTTTGCAAGCGGTCACAAACGCCGTTGACGGTAACGGGCGTAACTTTGGTCAGGTCGAGGATGATGGATCCTTCCTGCGCCCGACGCGACACCAGCACCCCGGCACGCGCGATCCGCTCATGCAGGGCGCAGCTTCGCTGCTGCCCCTCGGGCAATGCATCGACGCGATGAAGTTCTTCGACCAACTCAACGGCCTCACGCGCCTGGTCGACACCAGAGCGCAGCAACTCGAGATGATCCAAGGAACCCCGGGCAGGGGAAGGCGCCCCCAGCAGGT
>CANJXD010000627.1 GCA_947478535.1 Acetobacteraceae bacterium | reverse complement strand
TTGTGTGACGCGGAGGAGTTGGCCCGGCTGCGCCAGCAACTCGACCAGCAGCTTTCCCACCTGCAGGGCGTCGTCTCCAAGCTCGCCAACCGCCTGCAACGCCGGCTGATGGCGCAGCAGCAGCGCGCCTGGGAATTCGACCTTGAGGAGGGCATCCTCGATGTCGCCCGCCTCGCCCGCGTCATCGTCAATCCCATGCTCTCGCTGTCCTACAAGCGCGAACGGGAAGCCGATTTCCGGGATACGGTGGTGACGCTGCTGATCGACAATTCGGGGTCCATGCGCGGCCGGCCGATCACGGTCGCCGCCATGTGCTGCGACATCCTGGCCCGTACCCTCGAACGCTGCGCCGTGAAGACGGAAATCCTCGGCTTCACGACCCGTGCCTGGAAGGGCGGCCAGTCCCGCGAACGCTGGGTGCAGGAAGGCAAGCCGCGCAATCCAGGCCGGCTGAATGACTTGCGCCACGTCGTCTACAAATCCGCCGATGCCCCCTGGCGCCGCGCCCGCAAGAATCTCGGCCTGATGCTGCGGGAAGGCCTGCTGAAGGAGAACATCGACGGCGAGGCGCTTGAATGGGCTTACAAGCGCCTGCTCCAGCGCACCGAGCACCGGCGCATCCTGATGGTGATCTCCGATGGCGCGCCGGTCGATGACAGCACGCTGTCCGTCAACCCCGGCAACTACCTCGAACGCCATCTCCGCAAGGTGATCGGGGAGATTGAGGGCCGGGAAGCGGTGGAACTGATCGCCATCGGCATCGGCCATGACGTGACGCGCTACTACCGCCGCGCCGTGACGATCGTGGATGCCGAGGAACTCGGCGGGACCATGATGAAGAAGCTCGCGGAGTTGTTCGACGAGGATGCCGCGATGGCGTGGCAACGCGCCTCCGCGGAACGCGCCTCGGCCATCGCCTGAACGTCCCCATGCTGCGCCGCCGCCTGTTCCTCGTGGCGGCGCTGGCCGGGCTGCCCGGCTGCATGCGGGCAGCGGAGCCCGGGCCGCTCGCGCGGCCCATCGGCCTGCCTGCCCTGCCACCCACGGCGCCGCTGAGGCTGCTGGGCGGGCTGCGAGTCGATACGGGCCAACTCGGCTTCGGCGGGCTGTCCGGCCTGCACCTGGCGCCGGACCTGACCTTGACCGTGATCAGTGATCTCAGCCGGCATGCGGCGATGCGGCTGGCGCTGGATAGCGATCTGCGCCCCACGGGCCTCACGCTCCTGCGCCATGGCCCGCTGCGGGACGGCGCCGGCCATCCCCTGCCGCGCGGCCATGCCGGGGATGCGGAAGCCCTGGCGCGGCTGCCGGATGGCACCTGGCTGGTCGCCTTCGAGCGCTGGCACCGCATCCGCGCCTATGGCGACCTCGATGGCCCGGGCCGGTATGTCGAGGCGCCGCCGGGCATCGAGCGGGCTCCGGCCAATGGCGGGCTCGAATCGCTGGCCGTGCTGGCCGATGGCCGCTGGATCGCGATGGCGGAAGAACTGCCCCCTGGCCTCGATTCCAGCGTCACCACCGGGTGGATCAGGGGTGCTGCCGGGGGATGGCGGCCCTTCGGCTACCGCCCGGCGCCGGACCATGTGCCGGTCGACCTGGCGGCCCTGCCGGATGGCGGGGTGCTGGTGCTGGAACGCTCCTTCTCCCTGTTCCGCGGCTTCTCCGGGCGCCTCGCCCGGCTTTCCGCCGCCCAGATCGCGGATCCCAGGCCGGGGATGGCCGTGCAGGCGGCAACGCTGCTGCCTCTGACGGCCCCTTTGCCGACCGACAATTATGAGGGCCTGGCGGTGCTGGACCATGATGGCCGGCTGCTGGTGGCGATGATCTCGGACGACAACGAGAACCGGTTGCAGGAGACGCTGCTGCTGCTGTTCGAGTTGCAGCGGTAGCCTGATCGCCAGGCGTATCTGCCTCAGGTGAAATTGCTCTATGCCGCTGCCAACAGCCGTGTCCGCGGCAGGGTCAGCCAGGCCCGCGCCCCGATTCCCGGCGCGCTTTCCAGCCGGATATCCCCGCCATGCGCGGCGGCGAGGGATCGTGCCAGGGTCAGCCCGAGGTCCAGCCCCCGGGTCCCGGTGATGGCGCCGCTGGATTCGGTCAGCAGGTCCTGCGCCGGCAGGCCATCGCCTTCATCCTCGACGACGATCGCCACCGTCTCGCTGCCCAGCACATGCCGCAGCGCGATCACGTCACCGTCCCGGGAATGCCGGGCGGCGCGGCGCAGCAGGGCGGCCAGGGCACCTTCCAGGGCGCGGCTGTCGGCATGGACGGTCAGGTGGCGCAGCGCGTCATCCACCTGCCAGTGCCGCCTTCCAGGCCTGATCTGGGCCGCCACGGCCGCGACCGCGGCATCCACCACCGGTCCCAGCAGGGCAGGGGCCTCATGGATGCTGCGGGGGGAGGCTTCGGTGGAGAAATCCGCGAGGTCATCGGCCAGCCGCAGCAATTGCTGGGCGACCGCTTCAAGCGGCGCGGTTTCCCCGTGATGAGCCAGCTGCGTGCCGGACAGCGCCATCAGCGCCAGGCCGGGTCCCCGTAATTCCTGCGCGGCCAATGACAAGCATCGCCCACGTGCGGCTGCCACCCTTTCGGCGGCTGCCACCCTGTCACGGGCGGCATCCAGCGCCATACGGACGCGCCAACCGGCGAAACCGGCGATCGCGGCCAGCAGTAGCGCGGCCAGGAGGGTCGATTCGTAAGCCATCGAGGGCGAATCTGGCCCAGACCGGGTTTCCAGATGATTAATGTGGGAGAGGACTGACAAAAATTGTCAGGCCAGACTGTCAGTTGCTCGAAATGTCAGATTTTTTTGTCAGGAAGCCTTGTCACTTGCCGCTGACAGGCATGCCGCAAACACAAAAAACCGGCCCGACAAGGTCGGACCGGCTTCGAGGAGCCAGAACCGGGAGAACCGGGCCATACGGCCCGGCTCGCAAGGTCTCAGGCAGCGGCGCGCTTGTCGCGGGACCGCTCGATCCGGCGCTTCAGCACCAGCGCCTCGACCGGCAGGTCGCGGTCCGGAGTGCCGAGCAGGAAGCTGTCCAGCCCGCCATTGTGTTCCACCGTGCGGATGCCGTTGACGGACAGGCGCATGCGAACCGGCGTGCCGAGGATGTCTGAGAAGAAGGAGGTCTCCTGCATGTTCGGCAGGAAACGACGACGGGTCTTGTTGTTGGCGTGGCTGACGTTGTTACCCGTCAGAACGCCCTTACCCGTAATACCGCAGCGGCGGGCCATGATAGAGAATTCCTGAAAAGCGCACGCGCGGGGTCTGGGGAACAGACACCAGACGGCCGCACGCGGAGTGATCCGGAGGCGGGGCGTATCGCGGAAACCACCCGCCCCGTCAAGCCTTGGGCAGCGGCGAGGCTACAGATTGGCCGCCGTCGGCATGCTGGCGCC
>CANJXD010000626.1 GCA_947478535.1 Acetobacteraceae bacterium | reverse complement strand
GCTCGCGAGTTTCATGCGGAAATCCTCATCGGAAGGGAGTGGAGGCCAAGTGCGCCGCGCAATTCGTCGCACAGCGCGGACAGGGAAGCGGCGTCGGTGGCGACACCATAGACGTAGTTGTCGGGGCGGATGATCGCCGCCGTCACCCCGTGGCGGGCGAACCAGGCGGCGGCGACGCCATCGCGTTCCACCCATTCCCCATCCCGGATCAGGCGCCAGCCGCCGCCGGTCACGCGGTCCATCCGCGCCCAGCCGGCGCCGTCCCGCACCCAGGGCTGCGGGAACAGCGTGCCGCGCGCGGGATGCTCCGCCACCGAGAGGAAGCCCACTTCCAGCGGTGGCACGATTTCCTGCCGCGTCACCACCGGCGCCTGCCCACCGCCCTGCGCGATCAGTGCGGCATCCCGCGCCCGCGCCGCTTCGGGATCGCGTTCGCAGATCTGCCGGCCGATCGCCTTGATGCGCGCGGTCAGCGTGCGGACATGCCGGCCCCGTTCCTCGGCATAGCTGTCGAGCAGCGCCGGCGCCGCGCCATCGCGCACGGCCTGCAGCTTCCACACCAGGTTCGCCACATCCCGCAGCCCCTGGCACATGCCCTGGCCGATGAAGGGCGGCTGCTGATGCGCTGCATCGCCGGCGAGAAACACCCGCCCGCGCCGCCATTCCGCCGCGACCAGCGCGTGGAACCGGTAGCTCGCCGCCCGCCACAACCGCGCATCGCCGGGCGCGATCCAGCGGGACAGCAGGCCGAGCACCACGTCCTCCGCCTGCATCGCCTGCGGGTCCTCGCCGGGGTTCAGCATGATCTCGAACCGGCGATGATGGCCGGGGCCAACGATGTAGGTGATGGGGCGGGTGGGTTCGCAGAACTGGGCGGCGTTCACCGGCAGCGTGGCCAGCGCGGCGGGTTCCACCAGCAGGTCCACCACCAGCCAGGGCTCGTCGAAGACAAGATCCTCGAAGCCGATGCCGAGGCTCCGCCGCGCGAAGGACGATGCGCCATCGCAGGCGATGACTGTGTCTGCCGTCACTACTTCCTCCGCGCCATCGTGGCACTTCAGCCGTAGCGTGACGCGCTCCGCGTCCTGCGAGATGCCAACCAGTTCCGTGCCGAGTTCCACCGTGACGCCGGGCTGTGCCGCAGCATCGGCGCGCAGCACCTCCTCCACCGGCGGCTGGGTGAAGACCATGGTGGGGGTGAAGCCCATGGGATAGGGCTCCGCCACCATATCGATGCGCCGGATCAACTGTCCCTCGGCACCAAAATGCTCGGAAGCCGGGAAGGGTGCGGTGAAGGGCAGCACGGCCTCGGCGAGGCCCATGCCATCCAGCATCCGCAGGATCTCATGGTCGATCGCGATGGCGCGCGGCTTGTCATAGACCTCCCGCGCCCGGTCGATCGCGAGCGTGGTGAAACCCGCGCGGCCGAGCATCGCCGCGGCGACAGCGCCGCAAGGGCCGAAGCCGATCACCGCCGCCTCGACATGCCGCAGCGCCATCAGGCGAACCGGATCGCCAGCTGGGCCTTCTTCGTCGCATCCGGCTTCGGCGGCGCGACGCCCCACTGGTCCGTCCGCCCCGGTGGCCAGACCCAGAAATCGGGGCCGCGCGCGACGTGCTCCTCCGTCACCTGCTCGACCTCGGCCGTGTATTCGATGACGAAGCCGAAGGGGTCGATGAAATAGGCGAAGACGTTGTCGCCCGGCCCGTGCCGCCCCGGGCCCCAGCCCATGGGGAAGCCCGCATCGATCATCCGCCCGGCGCCGCGCATCACGCATTCCCAGCCCGGCATGTTGAAGGCGACATGGTTGAGGCCGTTGAGGGGCGCTTCCGCCAGCACGACCGCGTGGTGGTCGCTGTTGCAACGCTCGAAGGCCATGAGCTTGGAGCGATCTGCCAGCTTGAAGCCGAGCCCCGCTTCGAAGAAGCGCGCCGTCGCATCCACATCGGTGCAATTCAGGTTCACATGCGCGAGCCGGTCCGGCGTATCCCGGGTTGGCGCATCGGCAACGCGCGACGCATCGCCGGTGACGAGGCGAAAGACGAAGCCGGAGGGATCGCGCAGCGTCGCCGCCTGCCCGCCGCCGGGTGCCGCCAACGGCGCCACCGCTGCGGTCACCACCGCGCCGGCCGCGACCGCCGAGGCCAGCACACGGTCGAGCGCCGCCGTATCCGCGCCCCGGAACGTCACGCTGGCGATCGCCGCTTCGGCGCCTTCACGCAGTTCCAGCACATGGCAATCCGTCCCCGTGGCATGCAGCCAGACCCGCCCGCTGTCACGCGCCGCAACGCCGAGGCCCCAGGTCGCCGTATAGAAGCGTTCCGCCGCCGTCAGATCCGGCACGATCAGTTCCACGCTGCGCAGCGCGGTTACCGGAAAGCCGCCCATCGAACGCTCCGCCCCAATCTTCGCTGCCGGGATGGATGATGCATATTGAGCGCTCTGTAAAGATGATATATACATTTCATCTGTTCGAAGATGGATGTGCACATGGCTTGCCGGCGCCTCAAAGCGGCATGAGCAGCCCGGCCCGCGCCGGCGCGCCCACCCATGCGACCCATGTCTATGAACGCATGCGCGCCGACATCCTCTCCGGTCATCTTCGCCCGGGCCGTCGCCTGCAGATCAAGGCGATGATGGACTCCTACGCCGTCGGCCAGACCCCGCTGCGGGAGGCGCTGAACCGGCTGGCGGCGGATGGTCTGGTGACGGCGGAGGACCAGCGCGGCTTCACCGTTCCCGGCATCAGCGCCGCGGAGTTGGAGGAGCTGACGCGCACGCGCTGCTGGCTGGAGGAACGGGCGCTGCGTGAATCGATGGCAGCGGCGACCGAGGTCTGGGAGGAAGCGCTGCTTCTGGCCGGCCACCGCCTGTCCCGCACGCCGCGCGGGCTGGATGCCGGGGGGCCAGGGGGTGAGGCAGAGGCGCTATGGGAAGCGCGGCACCGGGATTTTCATCAGTTGCTGGTCGGCCAATGCGGGTCCCGCTGGATGATCGGCTTTTGCCAGCAGATGACGGACCGCCACCAGCGCTATCGCAAGCTGGCGGCGCGGCGGTCCTTCCCGAAGCGGGATGTGGACGGCGAACACCAGGCGATCCTGGCCGCCGTGCTGAAGCGGGATGCGGATGCGGCCGTCGCCCTGCTGATGGCGCATTACCGCACCACAGCGCGCGTCATCCTGGATGATGAGACGATCTTCCCGCCAGCGGCTTAGGTCGGCTCAGCGCCGCCGTGTCGCCGGCAGGCCCAAGACGATCGGAGCCTGTACCGCACCCGGTTCTCTGGACACTGGATTGCACTATGCGGCGCGCCTGAAGGTTGTGTCGAGCCAAGCGGTTCGCATGTCGAACGGGCTGCGGTGGTCGTTCTTCTCGATCAGCCATTCGGCGTTGTATCGCTCGGCGAAGGCGCG
>CANJXD010000625.1 GCA_947478535.1 Acetobacteraceae bacterium | reverse complement strand
TCACCAAGCCGGGTTTCCTCCGCCGCGACGAGATCGAGCGCCTGCCCTTCCGCCACGCCCGGCCGCAGGCAGGCGCCGATCGCGGCGGCGACATCCTCCGCCCCCACCACCTGCACCACCCGGTCGGCATGGATGGCGGGGATGACGACGGGAAAAGCTGCCAGCGCCCGCAACAATGCGCTGCCGCCGAAGGCCGCCGGCGCCAGCACCAGGCCGGGGCGCAGCACGGTCCAGACCAGGCCGGATTGCGCCAGCACCGCCTCCGCCTGCCGCTTCGTGGTGCCGACGGCGCCAGGGCCGGTGGCGACGCCGGCGGCGGAGATATGGATGAACTGGGTCACGCCGGCCTCCCCACACCCCGCGAGCAACTGCCGCAGCCCCTCCACATGCACCGCGCGCAGGTCATCCGCCGGGCCATCCTGCAAGGCCCCGGCGCAATTCACCACGGCATCGCACCCCGCCAGCGCACGGCCCCACTCGGTGGCGCTGGCCCGCCCCATGTCGATGCGGCACCAGGCGACGCCGGGAAAGCGTCGCGCCGCCTCCACCACGGTGCGGCCGATGCCGAGCACGCCATGGCCTTCCGCGACGAGATGCGCGACGACCTGGCCGCCGATCAGCCCATAGCCGCCGATGACCGCGACGCGCATCAGCCTCGGCTCACGGGGCAGCGCAGGGCGGCGCGATGCTTGCGGCCACGGCATCCAGCGCGGCCAGGCTCGGCTCCAGCGCGCGCGGATCGGTGGCGAGTTGGCGCGTCAGCGCGGCCTCATAACGCGGGTTGGTGCCGTCCTGCTGCGTCGCCGGCTGGCCTGGCAGCGGCGTGAGGGAGGGCACCGCGATGGCGGTGGCGAACCAGCGCCCGTCCCGGCTGCTGCCGATGGCGACATAGGCGAGGTTGTCGAAGGGCCAGGCCGCTTCCTGCGTCCAGCGCGCGAGGTAGCGGAGGAAGGTGAAGCAGACGCCGCGCAGCCTTTCCGACCGCGCCGTATAGGCGACGGACGCATTCTCCACCGGGAACAGCGGCAGGTCCCGGGACACCGCGATCGGCCCATCGCCGGCAATCCACCCCGCCACCTGCGCCGCCGGATCCTCCGCCCACAGGTCCATCTGGCGCAGGGCTTCCCGCCGGTAGATCCGGACGGTCATCGCCCCGCCGATATCGATGGCGAAGCGCGCCGGCATGCCGCTCGGTGGCGGCACATCGTCGTAGCGTGGCTCCATCGGTTCCTCCCGCGTCGTCACCGCGCCGAGCGCGCCGGGCGAAAGCCGGATCTGCGCGGCGGTCAGCCCGGTTTCCACCACCGGATGCCGGGCGGGGTAGCGGGTGATGGCGACCACGTGGAAATCCTTGAGCGCCAGGCGATAGCTGCCGGTCGTCTCGATCCGCCGGACCAGCCGGCCGGACTCATCCACCGGTGCCCCGGCGGGGCCGGTGAGGCGGATCGGCGGTTCGGTGGAGGCGCCGGCGATGATCGCGGCCGGCGCGTTGACGACCAGCCAATCCCCGGCCGTGAGGCTGAGGCTGTAGTCCCGCGTCACCGGCTTTTCCGCCAGCGGGGAGGCGTGGAAGCGCAGCGTATGGCCGGGCGCGATGCTCAGCGCCTCCTGCGCCGCGGCTGACCGCCCGACCAGGGGACCGGCGAGAAGGAGAAGTGCTGCGGCGATGGTCGTCATGCGCATGGCGGCGTCACCCATTTCCCAGGTCGGAGGTGCTTCTATGGCGGGATGATCGGGCCGCGCAACGTGGCGTCAGCCCCCGCTGTAGCGGAAGCAGTAGGGCGCATGGTCATCGACGATGCCGACCGCCTGCATCCAGGCATGGACGATGGTCGGCCCGACGAATTTGAAGCCGCGCTTCTTCAGGTCCTTGGAGACGGCTTCCGACAGCGGCGTGACACTCGCCTCGCCATCGCCCTTGATGGTCCGCCCGCCTGTGAAGGACCAGCAGTAGAGCGAAAAATCCTCGCCCCTGGCCTGCATGGCGTTGAAGATGCGGGCACCGCCGATGGTCGCCACGATCTTGGCGCGGGACCGGACGATACCGGGATCGGCGAGGAGGCGGGTGATGTCGGCCTCCGTGAAAGCCGCGACCTTGATGGGATCGAACCCCGCGAATCCGGCGCGAAACGCTTCCCGCTTGCGGAGGATGACCTGCCAGGAGAGCCCGGCCTGAAAGCCCTCCAGCATCAGGGTTTCCCAGAGCATCCGGGCATCACGGACGGGAATGCCCCATTCGGTGTCGTGGTAGTGGGCCATCATCGGGTCGGTGGCGGCCCAGCGGCAGCGGGTGGGGATGTGGGTCATCGCGGGAAGTTGCCATGACGTTCTCTGCCCTGCCAAGCACCCTGGCGTGGGTTGTCGCGTCAGGCCGGCAGAGCGGCGGTGATGATGATCTCGATCAGGTCGCCCTCTGGCATCCGCGATTCGACGAAGGAGCGCACGGGGCCGAACCCATCCGGCATCCAGGATGCCCAGACCTCGTCAAACGCCGGCTTGTTGTCATGGTCGGTGACGACAACCTCCGCCTTCACGATCCGAGTGCGATCGATGCCGGCATCGGCAAGGTACTTATCCAGCACAGCCAGCGTGCCCCGCGTCTGCGCGCGGATATCGGGCGTTCGGTCGGGGGAGACGGCGACCGCCCACAGGAACCCGCCGCCGCCGGGAAGGCGGTAGACGGAGACGACGGATTTGCTGGGCAGTTTCTGGCTTGGGATGCGGTGGATTTCGTGGGGCATGGCGGCGGCGCTTTCGCTTACTCGCACGCAATCGTGGCGAGCGGCTTCGATGTGACGTCTTAGGTTACGCGGTTGATGGCGCGCACCTCATTCACGATGCGGTTCTCCGTCGTCCACATCCGCAACGCCTCCGCGAATCGCTCCAGCCCGAGCGAATCACAGGTGCCTCAACGGCTTCAATAAGTTCGCGGACAGACACTCAGAGGATACGGCTAATTCGGCCTCGTTCTCACTCAAAATCGATCGTTCCCCGCGGCTTTCTCGTGATGTCGTGGGTCTCGCGGTTGATGCGGCGCACCGATTCCATGCGGTGCAGGCGCGAGCCCCCGGGACGGCATCGCGCCGCCGATCAGACGAAGACCGCGTCGAAAAGCGGGTCGAAACTGCCGGTCAGCGTGAAGGTCTCGCTGCCAAGCGCGCCCTGGACACGCCAGGTGGTCGCGGCGGTCGAAGTGACAGCGGCGCCGATCCCGAAGCCCTCGAAGCGCAGCCCATCGCCCGCCGCCGCGCCATTGCCGAGAAAGTCGAAGACCCGGTCCCCCTGTGTCTCGCCGCGACGCAAGACGATGACGTCGTCGCCCCCCTGGCCAGAGAGGCGGTCCGCGCCCCCGCCGCCATCGAGGGTATCCGCGCCATCACTGCCGGAGAGCGCGTTCGCCGCGGCATTGCCGATGAG
>CANJXD010000624.1 GCA_947478535.1 Acetobacteraceae bacterium | reverse complement strand
GGTGCCGCCGATGTCGGAGACGTGGCCGATCGTGCCGGTCAGCGCGACGAGCTTGCCGCGATGGAACACCGGCGTGACGACGGCGATATCGAACAGGTGCCCGGCGCAAAGCCAGGAATCATTGGTGATGAGCACGTCGCCGGGCCGCAGCGTCTCACGCGGGTGGCGCTCCAGCATGGAGTTCACCGCGGCCATCAGGGTCAGGTTGAACACCGGCATGGCGCGGGGGCTGTGCGCTAGCGACTGGCCCCGCGCATCCAGCACCTCGCAGGCGAAATCCTGCGCCTCACCGATGATGAGTGAGAAGGCGGTCCGGATCACCGTCAGCCACATCTCCTCGGAGACGGTGATCAGCCGGCTCCACATGATCTCGAGCCCGACGGGGTCGTCTTCCAGCAGCGCCACATGGGCGGCCAGGTCGCGCGGACCGCTTGCCTCACGCGTGGCTGCTGCGGCGACGTGGATAACGAGGTTGCCCGCGACATCGAGCGTGAGCCGATCGCCGGGCGGGATGACGGTGGTGGCTTCATCCTCCTCCACGATGGCGGGGCCGGCGATGACGTCGTCCTGGGTCAGCGCGTAGCGGTCGAAGACCGGCACGGTGACGAAGCCGCCTTCGGCTTCGAACCATGCACGGCGATGGCCCTTCAGCGCCGTGCCCGCGACGGGGCGGGCCAGCGTTGAATCCGCCACGATGGGCTCCGGCCCGAGGCAGTTGACGCGCCAGGAGATCAACTCCGCCTCGCCACCGAAAGGCTCACGACCGTAGAGGCGGTGGTAGGTCTGCGCGAAATTCGCCGCGAGGCCCGCCGCCATCGTGGCATCCGCCGCACCTTCCGGTACCGCGACGCGGAGATTGTGGACCTGGCCCGAAAGCCGCATCTCGGCCTCGCGCCGCACCTCGATCCCATCCCGCAGCCCGGCTCCCGCCAGCAGCGCGCGCCCTTCGGTTTCCAGCATGGCGAGGGTCTCCCCCGCCGCTCGCCAGTCCGTGCGCGCCAGCGCTGCGGGTTGGGAGCGCACGGCCTCATGCCCCACGCGCCCACCCAGGAAGCCCAGCGCCGAGGCCGCGCCGGAGGCCGGCGGCACCAGCACCGTGCTGACGCCGAGCGCGCGTGCCACCTGCGCGGCATGGGCGGGGCCGGCACCACCGAAGGCGACCATGACGTAGCGGCGCGGATCCTTCCCCTTCTCCACAACATGCACGCGTGCGGCATTGGCCATGGCATCGCAGACCACGGCATAGACCCCGGCCGCCGTCTGCGCCGCGCTGCGGTCGAGCGAGGCGCCGAGCCGCCCAAGCGCCGCCTCCGCCGCGGCCGCATCGAGCGCCATGCGTCCGCCGAGGAAGGAGCCGGGATCGAGGTAGCCGAGCATCAGGTTGGCATCGGTCACGGTGGCCGCGGTGCCGCCGCGTGCGTAGCAGGCCGGGCCCGGCATCGCGCCGGCGCTGCGCGGGCCCACCTTCAGCAGCCCGATCTCGTCACGCGCGGCGATGGACCCGCCGCCGGCGCCGATCTCGATCATGTCCACCACCGGCGCGCGGATCGGCAAGCCGCTGCCGCGCGTGAAGCGATGCTCGCGTGCCGCCTCCATCATCGGCGCGACATCGGCATGGCCACCTTCCACCAGGCAGACCTTGGCGGTGGTGCCGCCCATGTCGAAGGCGATCACATCCGCATGACCGGCACGGCGACCGAACTGTGCCGCGGCGATCGCGCCACCGGCCGGACCTGATTCGAGCAGGCGGATCGGGAAGCGCCGCGCCATCTCCGGAGAGGCGAGGGAGCCGGAGGATTGCATCAGCGCGAACCGGCCGCGGAAGCCGCGCGCGGCGAGCGCATCCTCCAGCCGCCGGACATACGGCCCGACGAGGGGCTGCACATAGGCGTTCGCGGCCGTGGTCGAAACGCGTTCATACTCGCGGATCTCGCCGCAGACGGCGCTGGAGATCGAGCAGTCGAGTTCGGGGAAATCCGCGGCGGCGATGGCGGCGACCGCCCGCTCATGTGCGTCGTTGCGATAGGCGTGCAGGAAGCAGATTGCCACCGCCTTCGCGCCGGCCTCGCGCGCCGCGGCCAGGGCGGCGCGGGCCTGCACGAGGTCGAGGGGGCGCACCACCGAGCCGTCGGAGGCCAGTCGCTCCTCCACCTCGAAGCGCAGGGCGCGGGGCACCAGCGGTTCGGGGAAACGGAGGAACATGTCGTGGATGTCGTAGCGCTGCTCCGTGCCCATCTCGATGATGTCGCGGTAGCCGCGCGTCGTGATCAGCGCGGTCACCGCGCCGCGCCGCTCGATAATGGCGTTGGTGACGATGGTGGTGCCATGCACCACCTCATCCAACGCATCGAACGCCACGCCCGCCCGGCGCAGCAGGGTATCGAGCCCCTCGAGCGCGCCACGTGCCGGATCGTCCGGGGTCGTGAGGGCCTTGTGGAGGTGCAGGCGCCCCGCGCCGCGCTCGAGCAGCACGAAATCGGTGAATGTGCCCCCGATGTCGAAGCCAGCCGACAACAGCATGCGACGAACTCGTCCTTCGCGGCCAGATTGGATCATATGACGCCGACGGCATCACGCTGCCTGAGCGGCGCCCTGTCAACTGCCCCCCGCGTGACGAGCAAAGGGGGGCAGGGGCCTGTGCGAAGGGTTCTCCTGATCCGCGCCGGCATCGTTGGCCTCGCGCTCGCCTGGCGGCTCCAGCGGGACGGGGCGCAGGTCACGATCATGGACCCGCAGGCGCCGGGTGAGGGCGAGGTGAGCTTCGGTATCCCTGCTCGATCAACTCCGCCTCGGTCGTGCTGCTGGCCTTGATAGGCGAGCATCAGCACCTGAACGGCAGCAGCGGACAGAGGGACGCGGAGGGTCAGAACATCCGCCGCCTTCTTCCCCGTCATCCGCTCGCCCGGCACCGTCCACATGGCGCCGCCCTCGAAGCGGATCTCCGACCACCGGGCGCCCCGCACCTCGCCTGACCGCAGCGTGGTCAGAATGGCGAACCGCAGCGCCAGCGGTGCCAGCCCCGGCATTCTGTCCAGCGCCGCCATGAAGGCGGGCATGCGCTGCCAGCGCAGAGAGGGCTGCTTCCGCCCACCGGAGAGCGCGGGCGACCCGGCATGGCGGAGCATCCGGGACTCAGCCGGGCCGGCTGGCCCACACATCGTCCAGCGCCTGCAGGACCGCGGCGCGATCGACCGTCGCGACCGCCAGGCGGCAGCGCCGCCAGCATCCCAGGCTGTCAGAGGCGGGTGATCCCTACGACACAACCGCTTTGCGACGCGAAGACGGCCCGAATCCCAGAATGGCGCCAGCGGTCAATACCGGCTTGGGGGGAGCGAAAGTAATTGCTCACCCCCCCCTTCCGGTCGTGCCTCACGCAGGTCGTATGATCGCCACGCCCGCGAGGGCGGCGCGCAACGCCTCGAGG
>CANJXD010000623.1 GCA_947478535.1 Acetobacteraceae bacterium | reverse complement strand
ATGACCGCGCCGAGCGCGCCGGCCCGAAATTCGCTGATGCGGATCTGATGGGCCATCCGTGGCAGGTCGTCATCGGCCCGCGCGGCGCGGCCGCCGGGAAGGTGGAGCTGAAGCGCCGCGCGACCGGGGAGAAGCAGGAGGTTTCGCCCGAGGACGCGCTGAAGCTCATCCTCGGCTAGCGACAAGCACGGCGCGCCCCGGATGTTCAACGCCTTCGAGCGCGCCGTCGCCTTCCGCTATCTGCGCGCCCGCAAGGGTGAGCGCTTCGTCTCCATCATCGCGATCTTCTCCCTGCTCGGCATCGCGCTCGGCGTGGCGACGCTGATCATCGTCATGGCGGTGATGAACGGCTTCCGGCAGGACCTGATCGGCCGGATCGTGGGGCTCAACGCGCATCTCGTCGTGCAGCCGCAGCAGGGCAATCGGCTGGCGGACCCGGCGGGGCTGGTGGCGCGCCTGTCCAGCCTGCCCGGCCTCCGCCAGGTGGCCCCCATCGTGGAGGGGCAGTTGCTCGTTACCGCGGAGACGGGCGGTGCTGGCGGCGTGCTGCTGCGCGGCATAAGGCCGGAAGACCTCAAGGCCCGCACCACCATCGCCTTCGGGCTCCGCCGCGGCAGCCTCGATGATTTTGTGGGAGAGGATGCGGTGGTGATCGGCCAGCGGCTGGCCGTCCGCATGGGGCTGCGGGTGGGGGACCGTCTGAACCTCGTCCTGCCGCAGGCGCGCGGCGCCAATTTCACCGAAGCCCCGCGCACCCGCAGCTTCCGCCTGGTCGCGACCTTCGAGGTCGGCATGCCGGAGTATGATGGGCGGCACATCTTCATCCCGCTCACCGCCGCGCAATCCTTCTTCGGCCTGGGCGAGGCGGTGACGCAGATCGAGGTGCTGGTCGCGGACCCCGCGCAGGTGAAGCCGGCGACAGACGCCGCCCGCGCCCTGCTGGCCGGGGAGGCGCTGCGTGTCGCCAATTGGCAGGACAGCAACACCACGATGTATGCGGCGGTGCTGGTGGAACGGAACGTGATGTTCCTGATCCTGACCCTCATCATTCTCGTCGCCGCCTTCAACATCGTGAGCTCCCTGACGATGCTGGTGAAGGACAAGGGGCGGGATATCGCGATCCTGCGCACCATGGGGGCCACGCGCGGCGCGATCCTCCGCATTTTCATTCTTTGCGGTGGCGTCGTCGGGGTGGGCGGGACGCTGGCGGGCTTCACGCTCGGCCTCGGCGTGGTGCTGAATTTCGAGCATCTGCGCGCCGGGCTGCTGGCGCTGCGCGGCACGCCCTTCTTCTCGGCGGAACTGCTGTTCCTGACGCAACTGCCGGCGGTGGTGGACCCGCGCGAGGTTCTCCAGGTGCTCGCCATGGGCCTGCTGCTGGCATTGGGTGCGACGCTCTATCCGAGTTGGCGCGCCGCCCGCATCGACCCCGCCCAGGCGCTGCGCAGTGGTTGACCCCGGGGCTGAACCGGGCATCTTCGGCCCCTTCGAGCGCATGGTGGCGCGGCGCTACCTGTTCGCGCGGAAGGGGGAGCGATTCGTCTCGGTGATCGCCGGGTTTTCCATCGGCGGCATCGCGCTCGGCATCGCCACGCTGATTGTCGTGCTCAGCGTCATGGGCGGCTTCCGCCAGGAATTGCTCGGCCGCATCCTCGGGCTGAACGGCCATATCGGCCTGACCTCCGCCGCCGGCGGCGTGGAGGGCTGGGTGGAGGTCACGCAACGCCTGCGTGCCCTGCCGCTGGTGGCGCAGGCAACGCCCGTGATCGAGGGCCAGGTGCTGCTGACGAGCGATGCCGGCGGGTCCGCCGGCGGCCTGCTGCGCGGCATCCGGCCGGAGGACCTCCGCGCCCGGCGCCTGGTGGCGGAGAATATCCGCGCGGGCTCGCTCGATGCCTTCGCGGGGGAGGATGCCATCGTCATCGGCATTGGCCTCGCGCGGCGGCTGGGCCTGGGCGTCGGGGATCGCGTCACGGTCGTGTCGCCGCAGGGGCGCGTGACCGTGTTCGGCACGGTGCCGCGGCTGCGGGGCTATCGCATCGCCGCGATCTTCGAGGTTGGCATGCAGGATTACGATGCCGGCTTCGTCTTCATCCCGCTGCCGGCGGCCCAGCTGTTTTTTCAGATGCCGCGCAGCGTCAGCCTGGTGGAAATCCACCTGCACAATGCCGATGCCGTGGCGGAAGCCGCGCAATCCATCCTGGCCGCCTTGCCCGGCACCGCCTGGCGGCTGACGGATTGGCAGGACGCCAACAGCGGCTTTTTCAGCATCGTGCAGGTGCAGCGCAACGTGATGTTCCTGATCCTGACGCTGATCATCCTCGTCGCCGCCTTCAACATCGTGAGCTCGCTGACGATGCTGGTGAAGGACAAGGGCAAGGACATCGCCATCCTGCGCACCATGGGCGCCGGGCGCTTCGCGGTGCTGCGCATCTTCCTGCTGTGTGGTGCCGCGATCGGCGGCGCGGGCACGCTGGCAGGGCTCGGCATCGGCCTGCTGTTCTGCGCGAATATCGAGGCGATCCGCCAGGCGCTGATCCGCGTCACCGGCGCCACGGTCTTCGACCCCGAAGTCTATCTGCTGACGCGCATCCCCGCTGTGGTCGACGCGCATGAGGTAACGCAGGTGGTGGTGCTGGGCCTCGCGCTGTCCCTGATCGCGACGATCATCCCGAGCTGGCGCGCCGCGCGGCTCGATCCGGTGGAGGCGCTGCGCCATGAATGAACCGCCGCCGCTGCGCCTTGACGGCGTGCAACGCCATTTCCGCACGGAAGCCGGGGATTTGCCCGTGCTGCGCGGCGTGGACCTGACCTTGCGGGCCGGTGAGATCGTGGCGCTTGTCGCCCCCTCCGGCACCGGCAAATCCACGCTGCTGCACCTGGCCGGCCTGCTGGAACGCCCCGATGCGGGGGAGGTGCATGTCGAGGGCCGCGCGGCCGGCACGCTGTCCGACGATGCGCGTACTGCCATCCGGCGCAACGCCATCGGCTTCGTCTATCAGTTCCATCACCTGCTGCCGGAGTTCACGGCGCTGGAGAATGTGGTGCTGCCGCAATTGGCCGCCGGGGCGCCGCGCCGCGTCGCGGAAGCGCGGGCCGCGGAATTGCTGGCGGCCTTCGGCTTGCAGGGCAGGGAATCGCATCGCCCCGGCAAGCTCTCCGGCGGTGAACAGCAGCGCGTCGCCATCGCCCGCGCGCTGGCCAATGCGCCCCGCGTGCTGCTGGCGGATGAGCCGACGGGCAATCTCGATGTCGCGACGGCGGAGCGCGTCTTCGCGGAGCTGCTGCACACCGTCCGCGGCCTCGGCATGGCCGCGCTGATCGCGACGCACAACCCCGATCTCGCCGCGCGGATGGATCGCGTGGTGCGGCTGCGGGAAGGCCGGATTGTCGAGGATCAGGTGAACAGCGCGCTGTAGTCGCTCTGCT